>CAUZVF010000411.1:0-5834 GCA_963582955.1 Planctomycetota bacterium | reverse complement strand
GCTGGTCTTTGCCGTTAGACGGGCGGTCATCCCAAAGTGTCATTCACTTTCTTGGAATCCCATCAAATCACCCTGTTGTTGACACATCTGGCGCGCCTCAAAATACGGTTGAGTTTCTCGGAATCAGGCCCGATCAGACGATTTATGCAGAATCGGCCCTCGGCGCGCCTCGAGAACTCAACGTATTATGACATTACTTCGCGAGCGTCGTTTGACGTCCTGCGCGGGCGGTTCGGGATTGCTAGCCTAGTCCTAGTTTGAACGTCCTCCCTATCTCTGATCCGTCCATCCAAGGAGAGAGCACAAGCACACGATTCGGTGAAATAAACCACAAGTAGTAGCACTGCGAGTAGCCAATCTCGATAGGTTGCGCGGCGCCCCGTTGATCGGTTTAACGTGCTGTGACGCTTGTGCCACATACTAAAGCTCGTGAGTTGAATGTCAGTCGAGGCTGTAACAGAATGGCGGTTTCGCTGTTCGCAGCGACAAGTTGGAATCACGGCAGAGTCGAATGACAAGAAGATGCGGCTATTCCGCAACTGTTGATCGCGGCCTCTCTTCTCATTGGTGATACTAGGAGAACAATCATGCGTAGCCTTGTTTACGCGGTGATGATCGCGATGCAATTCTCGCCTTTAGCGCTGGCTGCTGATCAACAGCCGGTGGATTCACTGCCAAGTGACGGCAATCCACGGACGGTCTATTTGAGTACGGGGGACAATCAGGATGTACTTGAGTTTGCGCCGCTTGATTCAGCGGCGACCGTCAATGCCACGTTCGATGCGCTAAAGCGATATCGAGTGAATCGAATCTGGTGGCGTGGCGGACAGGATGAGATCTGGGGGAAGCAGTTTGTCATCCGTAAAGAGAATCGGATCTTTTGGCGGATTTGGGAATGGTGGAAGGACAACCAGTATCGCAAGGCAAAGCTGAATCGCGTCGCGGTCGACGCGGCTCACAAACGCGGCATGGAAATCTGGCTCACGTACGGTTTGTTTGACAACGGCTCGCAGGCGGATGCCGGCTACGCCGGCTTTCCATACGCTGCCGAAGACAGGTTGCGGGTCGCGCATCCCGAATGGGCACCGGTTAACAAGTGGGGTACCTGGCGCCAGGGCGGCCCACTGGAGTTTGCGTATCCCGAAGCGCGGCGGGCGATGGTCGAGTATCTGGCGAAGTTCGTTGTCGAAGGTGACTACGACGGGCTGAGCTTTCTCACCTACGCCGAAAACTTCTCACAACGTTACGAAGACGAATTCGGCTACAGCGCGCCAATCGTGAAGGAGTTTCAACGGCGATACGGCGTGAACATTCTCCGCGAGAAGTTCGACAAAACGAAATGGGCCCGCCTTCGTGGCGAATACGTCGAGAAGTTTCTCCGTGAACTGCGGTCGCGGCTCACGAAACACGGCAAGAAGCTGGCGATTGTTGTGGACGGCCGCGATCCGTCTCGCCCCACGAAGTGGAATATCGACGGCGGTGTGCGTACGGCGGGTTCTCTCCAGTGGTCTCCTCATCAATGGCTCACGACCGAAACCGTCGACGAAATGTGCCTCTTCGCGAAGGCCGCGGAATCGGACATCAGGCGATGGGAGGACGCGCGGAAAACGCAGAAATCCATGATGACGGTCTCTGCCTTTCGCACACGAGGCGATTTGCCACCCGGCATGCCGCGAATCATGTGGCTCGGACGAGACGTTGAGACTGGATTCGATTGGGAAGCATGGGTCGACTGGCCCGACGAGAAATTGACTGTGGAACCGGTGGCCAGTCTTTCGAGCAAAGATGTTTTTGCGCGCCGTCGCGTGTTGACGTGTGCTCTGAAGGGCAAGACGGAATTAACTCTGGAAACGGTCGCCGGCGCCGTCCGGGACACGGACGTCTTTGTTCGTCGGATGGCACTGCGCGTCCTTGCCGAACGCAAGGATTCCGCAGGCATTCCGGCTGCAGCGGCCGCGCTGGAAGACCCCGAAAACTCAGTCCGTGTCCGAGCAGTTCTTGCGCTCGGAGAATTGAAAGATCCAGCGATCATCCAGCGGATACTCGCTGCCATCTCGCGCGAGAACAGCACGTTTCAGTTTCATTTCCGAGCGGTGCCGGTGGTACTGAAAAAGCGAGCCGCCGATGGTCGATTGTCGCAATCGGATAAGGAACTGATGGTGGCCCGACTGACCGATCCACAGGCACGTGTTCGAGAACTAGTGCTGTACTACTTCACGCTCGTCGGTGCTCCGGCAACTTCTGACGTTCGATCACAATTGCTCAAGATCATACACGACGATCCCAGTTCCTACGCGCGCGAACTGGCCATGATCAACGCACGCAGCAGTTTTGGCGCCATTCCTGAGGTGACCAGCGTCCTGAGGGAAGTGATGGCCCGCGATAAAGACCATGCCGTCCAGGCCCGCGCGGCGGTGGCACTGGCGACGTTGTACGGCCGCGCGGAGCCCGATCCGACACGAGAGGAAGCACTGGCGGACGTTGTTGATTTCTTCCGTCAATATGGTGACGGTTGTCGACGAACGGATCGCGAATGGGGCTGGCGGATCGTGGGCAATTCGCTGCTGCTGTTCAAAGACGAGTGCAAAGCAGAACTACAGAGAGTGATGGACGAAACAGACAACCGCACGCTATCCGACCGGGCCTGGCGGATACTTCACCTGCGACAGGGAGACGGGTTTTTCCCGATTACTGAAGAACAGGACGCCGCCGCGCATCGGTTACATCCGTGGTTGCTTCAGCGATAGGCTTCATTACAAGATTCAAGACAATTGCCAACGTATATCGAGACCTTTGACGATGACCCGGGTGGCTGGTTTGGCTGGATCAGTAACTCGCAGGGGCCGAAGCCGCTGGAGATCCGCGACAGTTGCGCGATTTCGCGGAGTCCGTGGTGGATCGACTACAACCATGCTCCACCTGGCGCGGGTTACATGCACCTGCTTTACATGCTGTTCACGGCCGGCGCGGCAGGCGAGCACCAGCGTGAAGTGGCCGGGCCAAACCGATTCATTGCAGGCGGATTCGGGACCGACTTGACCGATGTACGGATCACACTGCGTCTCAAGGGCGAACTGCTGGCGCGCGGCGCCCAACTTCATTTGCTCTGCCAAGGTGTCCACGATGGCATTTGCACCGGCTGGCTGCTGACCGGCCAGGCATTCGAGGCGAGATCAGACTGGTCTGAACAGACCGTTGTCTGCGCGCCCGACGAGCGGCAATGGACGTGTCTGGGTAGCCGTCACGACCGGGCCGATTTTTACGGACGCACACCGTTGGCAACCGTACTCGGAGATTGCAACGCGGATATTCTGTTTGTGCTCTATCCACTCGACATCGCACCAATGGGGCCGATCGATGGCGACCCACACACGCTCCGACCGGATCAGGACTATCCCGTCTGGCGGTCTCGTCTCCCCGAAGGCTACTTGATGCTCGACGAAGTGCGCATCGAGTTTCCCGGTTAGCCCGAATTATTCGTAACCCGAAGCGTAAGCGAGGAATTCAGCATGTTTCCTCGCTGACGCTTCGGGTTACGATCAACTCCGATTTTGCGCGGTGTTTTGGGTAAGATAGTCGCAACTCCTTTTGGTCACAAGCTTTGCATCATATTTGTGTTGTTTCGTGACTAATCCGGGTTAGCGCAGCCCGGATCAAAGGTCGTTTTGCTCAATGTCAGACGTCAACAGGTCCTCCGTGCGGGGCCGTGGCCGGGCCGGGAGCGTTGCGGCGACGAGGATCAAGCCAACGAGCATCACGGCCAGCGCCACCTGGAAGCTGGCCGTCAGACTCCAGGTGTCGGAGATGGCGCCGTACAGTGCCGGGGCGAATCCAACGGGCGCCGACAGCAGCATCACAAAAGCCATGTTACGCCGCATCTGTGACTTCGGAGACAGACAGAGCACGTAGTAAGGGTAGTAGTTACCCATGAGTTCGCCGGCGCCGTTGAAGCCAAACGCGATCAGAAATATCAGACCCACGCTAAAAAGCGGAGCGATCAATATCCACACGACACCGCCGATCACCAGCAACGCGGTCACATAAAGATTCATGCGTGGATTTGTAACCTTCAGAAGCCATCCCAGCATCAGCCCGGCAAACACCTTGCATCCGAATCGGATCGCAAGCTGATATCCGACGAAAGTATCTTCAGCTAACCCAACCGCTTCGCGGGTGAAGAGCACCATGTTGTTCTGAATCATCGTACCGCTGTAGATCAGCAGGTATGCAATACACGTGATTAGTATAAGTCGGTAACTGACAAGTTGGCCGAACCCGCCGAACACACCTCGCAAAAATGGCTGTCGTTGAACCTCAATTGACGGCAGCGGAACGACGTAACCCTTGACAAGCAGGGCGGCCAGCAGCATCAGTGGAAACGTCGCCCCGTACAGGACGGCGTAATTAGCGGGATATGTGAACTCGCGCCAGTACGACGGAGTCCAGCCGAAGACCTCTCCATTGATGACCAACTGCGCCGCCAGCGATCCGATGACCGCGAACAACGGACCGACGCTGAAGGCGATCGCAAACATGGTGCCGCGACGCGACTCGGAGACGCTGCGACCGATCAACTCCCATTCGAACGCCCAAGCAGTGCCAGAACTACAACCCACTATCGCCGCGTGTCCAATGACGACGGCAATTCGGAGCCAGTCTGGCGCCGGCAGCCACAGCACGGCCGCCGTGATCGCACCCGTCACCGCGGTCGTAATGTACCCGATCGTCATGACGAGTTTGAGATAGCGAACCTGCGGCACAGCCCACGCCATCAGGATGGGGAAAGCCGCCAGCAACAGATAGGCGGAACTGGGCAGGTTGGCAACGAAATCCGACGCCCCCAGCCTCTTGCAGAGACCGGCCTGCACGAAGCCTACATACAAAACCGGTGCCGCCAGGTAGACCAGGCACCACTTCAGGACATACAGGGCGACGTTCCGTCGCTGGAATCGATCGTCGAGTTGTACGTCCACGGCCACTTCCGTTTCGCCGACTCGTAGATGGCTCGGCTCCTTTGAAGCATCCGCGACGGATCTTTCCGTCTGACGGTCATTGCTCAATGATCACCTCCTTTCAGCCAGCACTCCTACGGATCACGAAGGGCGCATCGTAATAAACGCATTCGCTACATGCGACAATCATCCTGCCGTGCGCAATCGTGCCTCCTACTTGCGACACCACCCAAGGCGGAACATGCCCGCGCGCCACGGATACTCATACGGTTGCGATATGAGTCAACAAACGACCGTTTTTGGCACCCTGAGCCACGTACCGAGAAACGCGTGAGCTTCTATAGTCAATGACCGCCAACAGGATTTGGACCGCAAGGGTCTGAACTTACTTGGCTGAGACGCGAATCATCAATTTGGACCGACTGCTGCCCCGTGCCGTCTTGATTCGAATCGTGATCTGGTACTCACCCGGTCGATCGGTCGTGCGACCGGTAATGAGCCCATTCGTCGCATCGAGTGCGAGCCCTGTCGGCAATCGACCAGATTCGATGCTGAATTCGAGTGGTGAAAGCCCGCCATGTCCGGTCAAGGCCAGCACCGGTTGTTCGGTGGTCACTTCGACGGGATCGTCACGCACGTGAAACTCCGGTTGAAAACACAGAATCCGATAACGCGCGTTATCGGCGACGTACAGCGTTCCGGTTTGTGGATGCACTGCAGTGGCATTCACCGCACCGCCGAAGCGATGGCAAAAGCCCACGCTGTAGCCGAGCAGGCTTGGCGTTCCGCCGGTGTTGTTGTCCTGCAGGTTGTGCGTATCCGGGTGCGGGCCCGTGCCAAACCAACCTACGACGGGCATTTCCTTTGTCGGATCGCCGGAAA
>CAUZVF010000410.1:0-5842 GCA_963582955.1 Planctomycetota bacterium | reverse complement strand
GGCCGGATGAGGAGCCTGTCTTGAAAACAGGTGCGGGTTAATCCGTTGTGGGTTCGAGTCCCACGGCTTCCGCCTTGGAGACAACAACATGAGCTCATCGTCCAGCAGGAAGACACCGGTGTCGCATGCCGGCCGTGTTCAAGAAGAAAAGGGGCGGGTGCAATTCCCGGTGAGTCCACTCAGCAATATGGTCTTGTGGCCTAGCGGCGAAGGCAGCTCCCTTACAAGGAGACGATCGGTGGTTCGAGTCCACCCAGGATCACTTTGGCCCGGATGCGCCAACTGGTAGAGCGGCTCGGCTTAAACCCGAGTGTTTGTGAGTTCGAATCTCACTCTGGGCACATTGACGGCTCGGTAGGCAAATGGCAGACCACCTTGGCGTAGAACCGGGGATGCTGTGGGTTCGACTCCCACCTGAGCCACTGACAACAACACGTCCTCGCGGAGCAGTCCGGAGTGCTCGCCACCCTGTCAAGGTGGAGATCGTGGGTTCAAATCCCATCGGGGGCGCCTTCTTAAACATGGCACGGTACGCAAACGGAAAAGCGGCGAAGCTCAAACCTTCGTGACTGTCTGTGGGTTCGACTCCCACCCGTGCTACTTGAATTGAAACATGCGTCGGTTGGGCATTGGCGAGCCCAAGTGGCTGTAACCCACCCGCTTTGGCGGTTCAACTCCGTCCCGACGCACTCAACACGGCCCGTTGGTCTAGCGGCAGGATGCGAGACCCTCAATCTCGCGGCATGGGTTCGATTCCCATACGGGTCACTCAAAAGCATGACGAAGTGGTGGAATGGTAGACACGCGACGCTCAGAACGTCGTGCCCGTAGGGCGTGGGAGTTCGACTCTCCCCTTGGTCACTCAAGAGCGGAGAGATTCGGCGAACCTGATCGGCAACTTTCACCTCTGAATACACGAACAACTTTGCAGGTGCGGCAGGTGCCCAACTGGCTTTCATAAGGCCGGTCCGCCCGGCTCGATACCGGGACCTGCAACTTGACGCGGATGGGCCAGTGCTCAGTGGAGTTTCATAAGCTCCGCTCGCCGGGTGCAACCCCCGGATCCGCTATTTGAGATGGGGAGACAAGGAGATGGGAAGTATGACCTCTCCCACTCTCCCCATTTTCGTGTCTCCCCATCTCAAACACGGCCGGGTACGCAAATGGAAAAGCGGCGAGCATGAGAGGCTCGTGATTCTGTGGGTTCGACTCCCACCTCGGTCACTGACAACTGATCCTGTGGTCAAACGGCGACGACACCTGCGTGACATGCAGGAGACGATGGTTCAACTCCATCCGGGATCACTGGAAACGAAACGGGCTGCTCGTCCAACGGGAGGACGCTTGGCTTGCAACCAGGAGATCGGGGTTCGACTCCCCGGCGGTCCACTTGAAACACGGAGTCATGGTCCAACGGGACAACACCGCCCTGGCGTGGCGGTCGCTTTCATAAGCGAACAGGGCGGGTTCGATTCCCGGTGACTCCACTTAAGAAATACGGAAGGTAGCCGGATACGGTTGGCCGGACCGCATTGCTAATGCGTGTGCCTGAAAGGGAATGTGGGTTCGAATCCCATGCCTTCCGCTCCACCGTAGGCGATTTGTGCCTGCGGCAACTTTATCAAACGAAGTCGAAGGTATTTCGTCGGGCTTGTTTGTTGCCGCAGGCACAACCCGGCGAACGCCGGGCCCGATGGTGAAACGGAAATCATCCCTCGCTTCTAACGAGGTGTTCCGGGTTCGAATCCTGGTCGGGCTACTGGACGTTGAAAACTTAACAATCGGAAGGGCAACCCGAATGGTGACGGGAGCCGGTTGGAAGCCGGTCGAGTACGTGTAAGCGTGCCTTGCGGGTTCGACTCCCGCTCCTTCCGCTGTGGCCGGGTCCGGTGCTGGTTTCCGGAGACAGACTGTGAATCTGTTTGACGGCGGTTCGATTCCGCTCGGTCACCCTTTTTTTGAATTCTCAAATCTCAAATCTCAAACGGACTGGATCGATGGTAGCCGCTGTTTTGAATCGACCAACGTTGGTGCTGAATCGCAACTGGCAGCCTGTCGGCGTTGCCACGGTTGCGAAGACGCTGACGAAGGTCTGGAACGACTCGGCCCGGATCGTCGATCCGGCCGACTACCAGCAGTACACGTGGGAAGACTGGTCGCAGTTGCGGCCGGTCGACGGCGATCTGTTCATTCAGACGCAGCGGTTTCAGTTGCGCGTGCCGGAAGTTGTCACGTTGACGAAGTACGACCGTCTGCCGACGAACGCAGTAACGTTCAGCCGACGGAATGTCTTCAAGCGTGACCGGTTCACGTGCCAGTATTGTGGTGCTCAGCCGGGCAGCGAGGAATTGACGATCGACCACGTTACTCCGCGTGCACAGGGTGGAACATCAATGTGGACCAACTGCGTACTGGCGTGTATCGGCTGCAATGCCAGAAAGGCTGACCGGACGCCGGAGCAGGCTCGGATGCCGTTGCGATCCAAGCCGGTTCGTCCAACGTGGCGTCCGCTGTACGCGGCTCGCGGTGTTCGGATCGAAAGCTGGTCGCGTTTCATTAGCGAAAGCTACTGGAATGTTGAACTGAAAGATTAGCTCTCAGCGGTCAGCAATCAGCTCAGGCCGAAAGCTGATCGCTGAAAGCTAGCGGCTCGTACACAGCGGTGTGCTCCTGGGAGAGCAGACAGCCTCCAAAACTGTCCGACGGGGTTCGAATCCTCGCACCGTTGCTTAAATGACTGCCGACGTGGCTCGACACAGAAAGGCACCGCTCTTGTAAAGCGGATCATGCTGGTGCGAATCCAGCCGTCGGCTCTTTGACATCGCCCTGTGGGTGTGATCGATAGCATGACAGTCTTCGAACAGGATTGAACTACCGCGTGCTGACTTCATCCTCCCTCATCGGTCGGCGTCAGCCCTTGCTGGTTCGACTCCTCGGCGAGGCACTTTGACGAACAGCACAATCACGCTGCCGCAGGCACAAACCTGCGGACGCAGGTCCTTGGAGTGTGGTGGATTCGCACGCGACCCTGCGAAGGTCGAAGACCAGGTTCGATTCCTGGCGAGGACACTTACTCGATTGTCGATTTGCGATCGCGGATTGGATCGGACCAAACTCCGCAATCCGAATTCCGTAATCAGATGACGCTGGAGCCAGACGGCTAGGCAACCGGCTGCAACCCGGTCCAAGTGGGTTCGACTCCCACCGGCGTCTCTTTGTGATGGTAATGACGAGCATTGAAGGAAAACGGTTGATCGTATCTGGCCAGCGGCGCACCCGGCTCCGTCGAACGGCGGTTGGTTTGGTGTGTTCCGTACATGGGTTGTGACGGAGGCGATATCAAACGTGGTTAGCTCAAGGGATAGAGCACCAGACGTTGAATCTGGCTGTCGCGGGTTCGATTCCCGTACCAAAAGCGACGCAGGGTAACACCTACGTCTCCACCAGGCGCGAAAGCGCCGACCAAAGGCCCGAGGGAGGCGGGCAATCGTTTGATCGGCCGTTGTTGGCTCGCATGGTTTGCAACTTGAGCGTTTTCAGAATGGCCGCCAGTGTGGTGGTCGTCACGTGAACCTCGATGAAGCAACCAGCGTCTGACAACGGCAGCACGAACAAGTGCCATGTAGTGCGTGGATATCGCGTTCACGCGCCGCTGGCGGAAGGCAGCGGCCATCGGCAAGTTCGGCGTCAGGTTCACGCTTGATTCCGTCTTGTCGAACAAAGCTGTCCGAAACCATCGGCGCGTGACTGCTCAAACAGCACTCCGCACCGACGCGTGTGATCGGCGAACGCTCCGTCTTCCAACGGTTTGTCAATCGACGGATGGTGCCTGCGGCAGCAGGTCGTTCCGAGAACATAATTGTGTTGAAATCGTTGTCCGTGGAAAGTGAGGTGACACAATGCTGGTTTTCAAGCGGTTTAAGATTCGCAGCTACGAAATGGGCCTGTACTTCCGCGACGGCGAGTTCAAGGGCTTGTTGAGTACCGGTACGCACTGGATGTTCGACCCGCTGCACAAGGTCCGCGTCGAGATCGTCTCGCAGCGCGACCCGTGGCTGGTCCACGACAAGTTGGACGTGATCGTCAAGTCGGCTGCGCTGAAGGACCGCGCGGTCGTACTGGACCTGAAGGACCATGAACGTGCTCTGGTTTGGATCGATGGCCGATTCAGCCACGTGCTTCCAGCCGGTTTGTACGCCTACTGGACCGGATTCAAGGACGTCAAGGTCGAAGTGATCGACGCGCGGAATGTGCGCTTCGAGCACGACGACTTCAAGATCGTTGTGCGATCGCGGATGGCGCAGCAGGTTCTCGACATCTGCTCGGTCGAGCGTCACCACGTCGGCGTGCTGTTCCAGGACGGCGACTACGTCGAGACCTTGCTGCCGGGTGAGTACGCGTTCTGGAAGGGCGCGGCGGATGCCCGCGTGGTCGAGATCGACATGCGCGAAACGATGGCCGATGTCAGCGGTCAGGAAATCATGACAGCCGACAAGGTCACGATGCGCATGAACGCGGTCGTCACGTACCGTATTGTCGATGCCCGTAAGACGGTCAGCTCGTCGGACGACGTTCGTCAGACTCTGTACCGTCTGGCGCAGTTGGCGCTGCGGGCGGTGGTCGGCGCGCGTGAACTCGATGCGTTCCTGAACGACAAGGATGCCGTTGCTCAGGAGCTTGAGGAAGCGGTGCATCGCCGCGCGGGTGAGTTGGGTCTGGAAGTGGTCTCGGTCGGTATCCGTGACGTGATCCTGCCGGGCGACATGAAGGACCTGATGAACAAGGTCACGGAAGCCCGTAAGGCGGCCGAGGCCAACCTGATCTCGCGTCGTGAGGAAACGGCGGCCATGCGCAGCCAGGCCAACACGGCCAAGCTGCTGACCGACAACCCGACTTTGATGCGGCTCCGGGAACTGGAAGTCCTGGAGAAGATCGCATCGGCTGGTAACCTCAACGTCATCCTCGGCGAAAAGGGTCTGGCCGACCGGGTTGTCAACTTGTTGTAACCGACAACGTCGCTGGTTCGAGGGATCGAGCCGAGCGACACAATCGAACATTGCAAGCAATAGCTGGTTGCAGGGTCCCGCTCGGCTTGCGGGACCTCAGCGCCGTACTGCTACTCAGCCGCCAGATTCACGCGCACGATTTCCTTTTCGTTCCGCGCGAAAACGCTCTTCATGGCGAAGGCGGGATGGGACCAGATGGTCATACGGCTCCCGACTCGGCGAGTCGGTTCGATCAGTTTGGCACGGCTGGTTTCTTCATAACTGTCGGGAGTCAAGTTGGCGATGATCAAGTCGCCTTGCTCGTTATGGATGAAGAACCGGTCTTCGTGCGGAATGATGAACGCATTCCACCAACGGCCTTCACCGGTCGCTTTCCGAGTTTCCCATAGACGTTGGCCGGACTTTGCGTCGAGGCAGCGGAGTTGCCCGAAACTGCAGACTCCGTAGATGTGCGTCTCATTCATGAAGGGCGTACACATGATGGCGTGCAGGCCGTCGGTTTGTTTTTCGCTGTTGCTGTTGCCTTTCCAGAGAACTTTGGCCGCGCTGCCATCGTCCGGAACTTCGAGCATGATCGGCCCGTTGTAAAAGCTGGTGAAGAACAACCGGTTGCCAACTCGTCGCGGCGACGGAATCGAAAGACCGACGCGAACTCGGAACGGAACTTCCCACAGAACTTCTCCGTTTTCAGGATTCAACGACGAGATCGCGCGTGGATGCCAAATGATCAGTTGCCGCGACTTTCCAAATTGATAAATCATCGGTGGGCAGTAGCCGATCGCGGGATCGTTCAGCGACCGCCAAAGTTCCTTTCCGGTAGCCTTGTCGAAACTGAC
>CAUZVF010000409.1:0-5846 GCA_963582955.1 Planctomycetota bacterium | reverse complement strand
AAATACCAGGCTAGCGGGAACCGTTAGGTTCCTGGCCCCCATCAACGGTTTCCCGAATGTTGCATCTAAAGTGAGCGCCATTGGGCGCTAGTCCACGGTTTGCAGGAGAACCGGACGCTAGCGTGTTCCGGCTGATTGTCGACAGTAATTGATCGGTTAGTGCTAAGACATCGACGTTGTTTCTCGAACTGCGGTCGGTCGTCGGCTAGAGTGTTACATGTGTTGTAGAGTGTTAATGTGGTGGCAAAAAAGGGACGTCCGCCATATTCTTGCCCCACCTCGAGATTCGCTGAAAAGCAAAGAGTACGGAATTCGCGAGCTGCACAGACATGACTCCAGATTATGCCAAACAATTGATTTTGAAACACGCGCTCGTTTCACGCGATGCAGCCGATCTCGCTTCAAACCACGGATTCCTTGGTTCACTCAAAAACGAATCCGGACTGAACGAGAATAACTTTCATGAAGTAATGGCATCGATTGCGGAACTTGCTCCAAATTTCACGGAAACTGAAGACGGGCACAATCCGGAGATCATGGCGGCGCTGTGGCGCATCGTCACGCTTGGCCGCGAGTGGGGGTTGTCGCCGGATTCCTCGGTCACGGTCCGAGAAGCTCACATGTTCGAAGACTGGATCAACAAGATCGCGTGGGCTGTCACCATGTTTCTGGATGGCGAGGAGTCGGAAGTCGCGTTTCGTGATTACACATCGCCAGGCAACTTGTCGGACACCGAGGCTGAATTGGTGCCAGGGGAATCCGCCGAACCGGGTACTGACGATTCCAATGAAGATGAGACCGAGACGGCTCCACGTTGCATGCATCTTTGGTCGAATGGTTTGTTCATGAATGCCGGACTGCCTGATGGTGAAGAGGTTATCGGTGACGGCGATTTTTGGTGCAGTTTAACTCAGACGGTGCTTGGACCTGACGGCAGCTACTGCGACGGAGATGAATGCCGGGATTCGTCCCGCGATTGCTATGAAGTGTCGTGAAAACCGCATGTCTTGGCGTCAACCGCTCGGGATTCCAATCTCACGATCATTCTTGACTCGCCGACTGGCGATTGAGACAATCGTGAATGGTTTGAATATTCGATTGGTCAGTCCAATTTGGAGGATAAAACATGCGAAACGTATTTCTTTTGGCCGCGTGTGCCACGGCTTTCGTTAGTTCAACGGCGAAGGCCGCGAACATCACGGGCGAATATCTCGAGGCACGGACGTGCAACGTTTACACCGGCGAGTGCTTTGCAAACGCCGAATACGGAATCGCTGGCAAAGAAGCCCTCATGGCGTGGAAAGTCGACAAAGGTAGTTGGAAAGGCGTTGAGCTGACTGGACTCGGTGTGGCCTTAGTCGTTTCGGCCCAGAACACATTGGGCGAAAATGCTGGAATCAAGTTCCAACCCGGCAAGGTGAAGTCGGTGATTTTGGTCGACGAAAAAGCGAATAAGCAACAGCGTGAAGCATTGATCTCGTTCGTCAAGGATTCGGCGAAGAAGTTGACCAAAAACGTCGTCAAAGTCAAAATCGTACCGATCCAATTGAAGAACGACCACTTGGAAAACGCCGCCGTTTTCAAAGCCGGAAATTTCGCGGAAATCAAAACGCGTAAGATTCAGCAGGGAGACTGTGTGTGCAGCAACGAAATCGTCTTCTATCCACCGCTCACGAAGGTCGACAACTTCAGCCCGGCTCATGCAACGACAATGTCGTATCAGGGAAAAGACCTAAACGTCAAATGGACCAATTACCACATCAACGGAGCATTCCTAGCAACATTTCGGCGTTAAACTTGCGCCGAAGACAGTCAATGCTCGAATTCCAAGACGGAAGATCGTCAACCAACGGTCTTCCGTTTTTTGATGATTCGCCAGGACTGGTTTCGGCGAATGAACCAGCTAGAATTGATGATGTGGCTCATCCAGGCCATGGCAACATCCCACCCAAGGATTCGAACTTCAACCAACCGGCCAACCTATCTCGATGTCGAAACGGAGATACACATGACGCTTCGCCTGCTGACCATGTTTATTGTCATCGCCCTTTCGATTGATGTGATTGCGGAAGACCATCAGTTGAAAGTCGTCAAAACAGCACCCAAAGGTCTTTCCAAAGCGATCGCGGCAAATCTCAATCCAAACGGCTATCGCATCACCGCCGGAAACGGCCCCGTTTGCGATTTTTGGATGTTGAAGAGTGTGGCGTTGAAGCCCGGCTTCAAGGAAACATTTAGCATCAAGTATCCGTTTACTCCCGGACAATTGATTGGTGCATTGCAAGTTTCCAAAGGGATCGAGTTCACCGACTTTCGAGGGCAAGTTGTGGACCCAGGTGTGTACACGCTGCGCTATGGGCATCAACCCGAAGACGGCAACCACATCGGCACCGCTGACATCGTCGATTTCTTGATGGCGGTGCCCGCCAAGTTGGATACCGATCCCAAGACAATCAAAGACCTGGAAAAACTGATGAAGACCAGTGGAAAGTCGGTCGGTGCCACTCATCCGGCAATCTTTTCGTTACAAACGATCGATGAAAAAATCGAAAAGACCGAATTGTCTCACGACGAGGATCATGATTTTTGGATTCTCAACTTCAATGCCAACGGAAAGGCAAAGGACAAGAAAGTCAAAGTTTCGATGCGGCTCGTCGCGATCGGCCAATCGTCTGAATGATCGTTGAATGGGTTTTGAGCAGTGTCTTCGTATGAGGATTGACGTGGCTCGGCTTGATCTTTGTGTTTTCGTTGTTTGTATTCTCGCCAACACAATGTGGGCCGATGACGGTACGAACTCTGACGTGCGGGCGACGAAGCCGAAGTCCTCAGCCAAACAGCCTCCCAAGAATGAACTCTTCTCCGGCAAGGTTGTCTTGCTTCCAAAGGCACTGAAACGGCGTGGCATCTCTGTCGCCGACGAGATGAAGAAGCAAGTCGTGCTGGAAACGGCTGACGGAAAGTTGATCCCGATCGCGGCTGATTGGCGCGGCCGCGCGTTCTTTCAGGACAAACGGCTACGTGACCGCAAGGTCGAGCTTGTCGGATTTCGTCGCAAGGGAGTGCCGTATTTGCAGATCTTGATCGTTTACGTTTTCGATAAGAAGGGGCAGCGGCTCGAGATGGATTACTATTGCGATATCTGCGAGATCGCACTCTACGAAATCAAACTCTGTGAATGTTGCCAAGATCCGTTGCGTATCCGATTTCGTCCGGCCGTTCTTCCCGATTACTTGGAGAAACCGGCCACGAAGAAAAACCCGGCCTCAAAGGACGCGAAACAGCGCCGTTCCAACAATTGATACGCGATGCATACGAATCTGAATGACAAAGCCGCGGCGGTTGTCGAGCGAATTATCGCGCGACTTCCAGAGCTTCGCGCGACTTCGACCGTCCTTGCCAACGGTGCTCGAATTCTCGACTTCGGCATCAATGCCGAAGGCGGCATCAATGCTGGGTTAATCCTATCCAACGTTTGCATGTCTGGACTCGGAACGGCATCGATCACCAGTGGCGAGATTGATGGTGCTGTTTGGCCGCATGTGCAGATTCATACTGATGCCCCAACTGAAGCGTGTTTGCTGAGCCAATACGCCGGATGGCACATCGCCGTTGACAAGTTTTTCGGGATGGGATCGGGGCCAATGCGGGCTGTCGCGGCTCGTGAGAAGTTGTTCGAGAAACTAAATTATCGTGAGTCATCCGAGTCGGTTGTCGGAGTGATCGAAACCGCTCGCATCCCCGACGAAGCGGTCATCGATGAAATCGCCGCGAAGGCCAACGTTGCCTCGAAAAACGTGACTCTGTTGGTTGCTCCGACATCGAGCCAAGCCGGTAATCTTCAAGTCGTTGCCCGCTCGGTCGAAACTTCTCTGCACAAGTTGTTCGAATTGGGTTTTGACGTGCGCCGCATCCGTAGTGCCTACGGGACCGCTCCGCTGTCGCCAGTCGCTGCCGACGATCTTCAGGGCATCGGCCGAACAAATGACGCCATTCTCTACGGCGGCCAGGTCACCTTGTGGGTCGCTGGCGACGATGAGACGTTGGTTGAAATTGGACCACAGGTTCCCTCGGAATCGTCCGCGTGCTACGGCAAGCCATTCTTGGAAGTCTTCGAAGACGCAGGCCGTGATTTCTACGAAATCGATCCGCATTTATTTAGTCCCGCACGGATTGTGTTTCAGAATCTCGATACCGGTAACGTCTTCCGTTTCGGGCAGGTGGCGCCCGAGATTCTGAAAACATCATTCGGTCTCTCGTAATGCGGATCGCCGTCCTTGGAAACGCCGGAAGTTGGTATTGCCGCGAACTAGAGCGCGCGGCGACCGAACGTGGCCACAAGTTTGTGCGGCTCGATTTTTCCAGATTGATGTCAACGGTCGCGAATGATGTGACGGCATTGTCTTGCGGTGACTTTGACTTGTCGATTGCGGATGTCGTCATCGTCCGCACAATGCCGCCGGGCTCGCTGGAACAAGTTGTCTACCGCATGGACGCTCTGCTGAAACTGGAAGAAAACGGCGTCGTCGTCGTTAACTCACCCAAATCGATCGAGTGTGCTGTTGATAAGTATTTGACGACATCCCGATTAGAAAAAGCTGGGCTTCCGGTACCGCCAACAATCGTCTGCGAGGATTCCGAGACGGCAATACAGGCGTTCAATTCGTTGGGTGGTGACGTTGTCGTGAAACCATTGTTCGGGTCGGAAGGCCGTGGCATCGTGCGCGTCAGCGATCAAGAACTGGCCCTACGAACATTTCGGACGTTGGAGCGGATCGACGCGGTCCTCTACATCCAAAAGTTCGTCGAGCACGAAGGATTCGACATTCGGGCTCTTGTTCTGGATGGCCGCGTGATTGGTGGCATGCGCCGTCGGTGCCGTGACGATTTCCGAACAAATGTATCGCAGAGTGGTTTTGCCGAAAGCCATCAACTGACTAAACACGAGGAATCTCTCGCGATCAATGCGGCCGCCGCGACCGGATCGCGATTCGCTGGCATCGATTTGCTATACGAACGAAACGGCCAGTGCTTCGTGATCGAAGTCAACGCCGTTCCTGGCTGGCGGGCGTTCGGCCGCGTCAATGACTGCGATGTCGCGGCCACTTTGATCGAGAGCCTGGAAGCATAGCAGCGTCTGACAGCCGATTTCCGACTCTTGCAATTCGCTTTCTCCACCGACCCCGCGTCGGTGGAATTGTGACTTATGAGCTACGCGAATCGTAGCTCTCAAGTCATTACTCCGACCGACACGGGGTCGGTGGGGATTGCGGCGGTCAGTTATTGAGCGCATTCAAGTGTTTTTCAACAATTGTCTCCAGTCCAGCGCGATCCTTGAAAGGAACATAGACCGCCCTCATGACGAATCCGTAGGCTTCACCGACTTTGTAGTCGGGGACAAACCACTGAAAGTCCCACGCGGGATTTGTGACACCGCCTCCGGTCGGTGACTGGGCAAACCAGATGCGGTCGCGCGATCGAAAGAGCAGCGCGTATGCCATGCCGTGACTCACTCCGAAATACCAGGGTTTTGTGTAAACGTACTTCGAAGGATGATTGACGAGCGTTAGCGAGAACTTCGGATCCACCTTCAATTCAGGCAACGGACCTGCAGGAGGATGCGTACTGTCGACGCCGTGGCGGGGGCTGAGCGCTTTGATCCAATTCGCCGGTTTCGCCTGATCGGCCGCCGCCTTGCCGACAAAGTTGATGGCACGGTCTTCGGGCTGATGAATGTAACTCGCCCAGAACAGCCCGATGTATCCCTGCTGAAAAGTCTTTGCCCGTGGAATGCACTCGAACGTGTATTCGATCGAACCGTCGGCCAGCAATTGGTAACGTCCACA
>CAUZVF010000408.1:0-5854 GCA_963582955.1 Planctomycetota bacterium | reverse complement strand
AACAGCGATTGACCGCGGAGAAATGCTGTTTTCGAGCGCCCGTTTGGCTCACGACAATTGGATGAGCTGTCATAGTTGCCACACCAACGGACACACGAATGGTCTGTTGGCGGACACGCAAGGAGACGGTTCGTTTGGTGCGCCGAAACGAGTGCTCTCGTTGTTGGGGACATCAGAGACGAAACCTTGGGCCTGGAACGGCAGCATGCCGCACCTTGCCGCACAGATTCACAAATCCGTTCAAACAACAATGCGAGGCCAGCCGATCCCCGACGAAGACGTCTCTGATTTGATCGCGTACATCGAAACGCTTGCTCCGCCGCCAACTGATTCCGTTCTGGACGGAAGTGTCGCCAAATCGGCTGTCAACCGAGGCAATCAGGTCTTCGCGAACCAAGGATGCGCGAAGTGCCACGCAGCGCCGCGTTATACGTCCAAGGCGACGTACGATGTTGGGCTTTCCGATGAATTGGGAAATCGAAAGTTCAACCCGCCGTCTCTGCGAGGCGTCCGGCATCGATCTGCTTACTTCCACGACTTACGGGCGAAGTCTTTGAAGGATGTCTTCACTCGGCACCGGCATCAGGTTGTGCTGCCGTTGTCTGACGACCAATTGTCCGACCTTGTGACATTTCTTCGTAGCCTTTGAGTTCAACCCACGATCAATGACGACCTACGAACACGCGATGCTGGGAATCGACGGCACGCTGGCTCTCGGTTTGCATCGGAGCCACGGCTGGAAGATTGCGGCGATGGCTGGGTTGGCGGCGATTGCTCCGGATTGGGACGGATTGACGATTCTCTACAGCAAGTCTCTGTTCGCGGACGCCCATCGCGTGTGGGGACACAATGTTTTCGCCTGCATTCTGCTCGGCCTGTTGATCGGATTGTTGGACTATCGATGCGACATCGTCGCGCGGCTGGGAGCTTTGTTTACAAAACTCTGTCGAGTCCAAGTCGCTGACGGAGCGGTTTGTGTTCGAACGAGTTTTGCCTCAAAGGAGTCTCTCATTTGGACTGCCGTCGCAATCGTTTCCGCACTCAGTCAGTTACCGGCCGACATGGTCGTCTCTGGCAGCCAGGGCCTTCCCGATTGGGAACTGAAAGTTCTGTGGCCATTCTCATCGCGGGGCTGGGTGTACCCGATGGTCCCGTGGGGCGATCCCGGCATCACGATCGTTTTCGTTGCGGGAATGTTTGGGATGTTGAAGTTTCGCGAACGAATTCAACAGATCGCGGCAGCGACGTTACTCGGCGTTGTTGGCTACATCGCCATTCGCGGTACGATTTCTTGACGGTCGCCGATCGTTGATTGACCATTGCACTGTTCACGACCAAGAATGACTCGTTTAACGGCAAGCCGAAGGCGACGGTGTTGTCGGGAAAAGCGGTCGCCTTCGGCTTGCCGTTAAACAACAGAATGTGACATTCTTAACCGTGCGCGAGAATATCGGTGGTCGGGAAATGATTTTGGTATTTCCATTCTTGCTTCACGTAATAACATGGAACGTTGGAACGGGATTCAGTGGCTGCTTCTGATGGAATGTCACCATGAAACGTGGAATACAACTTTTGAGTGGCTTGTTGGTGATTGCTATCGCAATTGCAACAGCCCAGGCGCAGACAGATCGCGGTCGCATCGTACGTGCCAAGCGGGCGACAGCGTTGTTACTCGAGAAATCGGGCAAGAAGGCAGCGACCGCGGTTTGTATCAACGAATTGGGCGTTTTCATCACGAATTCGTCGGCCGTTGCCGGCATCGGCCGTGGCGGCAAAGTCGAGTTGCTATTGAATCCGAACGAAGACGACGAGGTCACGATATCCGCATCCGTTGCCCAATTGTTCGAAAAACGGGGCTTTGCCGTCATCCAAGCGGAAAAGTCCCGAAAGTACGAGTTTCTTCCACTTGGCGACGATGCGTCTCTTTTGGAAACGATGGCGGTGACGGCATTCGGTTATCGGGTTGATGAGCGCGTTTTTGTTTCCAATTCTCCGAAGCCAAGTGTCCTTGTCAACGTTTGCCACATCACGTCGTTAGAGAAGCAAAGCGGTAAGCTGCGATCGATTCATCTCGACTGTGAACTCCCTGCCGGATGCGCGGGCGGTCCGGTCGTTGACAGCAAGGGCCGCATTATCGGGATAGTCTCTGCGGGGCGTGCCGAGGGACGGGCCTCAACAATCATCCCAGTGAGTCATGTGAACGAACTGGTGGCAAAACCAGAAGTCCTGGTGCAACTGCCCGAGAACTTGTCGGACTCTTCCGAGTTCCAAATTCAACTGGTTTGGCCGCTGGGAGATTTGCGAGATCTTTCCGTCGAACTGCAGCTCGAAAATTCGGATGGCTCATCCCAGGCAGTGCCCTCAACGAAAAGCGGAACGGGCAAGTTTGTATTCAAGACTCCCGCAATTATTCGCCGCCAATCGAGCCGACCAATGGGGATTCCGGCGACGATTCATTTTTCCAATGCGAAATTGGAATGCACGCTGGCCGACCGGACTTTCCAAATCTCGGGAAAAACATTTCGGCTGTCGTCAGTTTCGAAGTTTGAATTCGCCGGTACGCGACCGGCCAATATAACTTTGCGGAAAGGCATGAAGCTCTCGGGTGATGTCGTTGGCTTGAATCGCGTGCCGGTCAACCTGGGCGGATACACGTTCGATCTCGATTTGCAGCGGGCGGAACGAATTGATCTCAGGCGATCAGAATCCCAGTTGCCCGTCGCGTACGTTGTGATTGTCAAACGGCGAGATTCCATGATCCATCAATTGCGGGGCGACTTGGATTTTCCCGACGAATCGCAAAACTCCGCGGCGGCGACGCCTCGGTTCACACCCTATCAAGGCGACACGCAACGGATCAAATTGCCAGATACCATTCACGATGCGTTTGTCGGGCGAGCCGGGCGGTATCTGCTCTTGCTGTTGCGAACGGCTCGCAAGCTCGCGGTCTATGATGTGAACGCGGTCGAGGTGGTTCGGTACTTATCGTTGGACGACGAGAATGTCCAGATCGCGGCTGGTCTCGAGCACCTGTTCGTTGTTTATCCAGATCAGAACCGTATCGAGCGTTGGTCGTTGATGAGCTTTGAAAAAGAACTCGCCGCGAAATTGCCAATTCAAGGTGTTGTGCGCGCGATTGCAATGGGCAACGCGTCGTATGGCCCATTGTTAGTGCATTGGTCGTCTGCGCGCGGCGCGGGCGGGCGGCCGAGTTTTACGTTTTTCAATGTTGATACTCTGAAGCCGCTTGTGATCGCGCCGTTCCGCCTTCAAAAACTCAATAACGGCGACAATGTCCACATGCGATCGGCGGCGAGCGGAGATGTCTTTGGAATCTGGTGTACGAACCGGTCTCCACAAGGAATGGAGACATTGACTCTGGCAAGAGACCGCGTCTCGTTGGACTATCTGCATGAGTCGGGGGGATATGTTGTTCCGACGGCCGATGGGACAGGAATACTGACACAAACTCGCGGGCTGTATTCCGTGAACTTGCGACGAATACGCTCAACACCCTTGCAATCAGAACAGCCTTGTTTTCCATCAACGCATGACCGGTATTACGTCACCGTGCCCGTGACGCAGGCTGCTCGCCGCGCAAATTCAGGTCGTGCGACCAAGGTTAAGGTTGGTGCCGTCAACGCGACCAATTCCGGCGAACCGCTGGTTCCGTTGCCTCAATTCGAAGAGTTCAGCAAGTTATCCAATCCTTCGTGGAACCAGAATGACTTCACGTTTGATAAGCGGATTCACTACGTCGTTCAGGCCGATCAAATCGTTAGCATTCCGTTCAGTAATGACCAACTGGTCGTGCGAAGATTCAGCCTGAGCGAGGCGCATCGGAAACTTGGACAAGACTATCTTTACGTTTCGTCCGTCCCATCACCTCGGTTCATTCCCGGTGAGATTTATCAGTATTCGATCGATGTCGTGTCCAGCCGGAAGAGTGTCAAATTTAAGCTCATCAATGGGCCTGATGGAATGACGATTTCGGACACCGGCGAGCTGTTGTGGACCGTGCCGGCAAACTGGCCGGAACAAGTGACCCGAATCATCCTCTCGGTATCGAACGCCGCCGCCGCGTCAACTTATCAATCGATCAAGATCAAGCGGCACCGGCGATAACGGCACTGTTCGAATCGCGGACAGTTCAGTTTCACGCCGGCTTGCGTGCGAACAACCGCGCGACGGCGCGGTCATCGAGTTCTACTTCGTGAAAAGCGATTGGTTCGAGTTCACTGAAGAGCGCCGCCAACTCACCGGGCTGTAACGTAAACGCGGGATTCTTCAGATGATTGTCCCGACGTTCGAGTTGTTTGGAAGAAAACGTTTCGTAAACCAAATGGCCGCCCGGTGCCAACGCCGACCGCACAATTTTGGGAATCAGATTCCGGTCGAGAAATCGGAAAACGATAATCAGATCGTAGAATTCTGTTGGTGCCTGATGGTCGTCCAGATCTTCAACAATCCAATTCACTTGCTGTTGCTGGTTGTTGGCAAGCTTTGTGGCCAATGTGATTCCGGTGGGGGAAATGTCGATGGCATCGACCGTCCATCCTTGTTGCGCAAGCCAAATCGCGTTGTGGCCCAGTCCGCATGCCAAATCGAGGGCTCTGCCTTTGGGAAGTCCGGCGGCGCATTGCACGAGCCACTCGTCTGGTTCCAACGACCGCGGCACACTCTGCCCGGCATACTTTTCGTCCCAACGAGTGCGGTCGCATTCGGACATGGACTTCAGCCAATTTGGAAAACCGTGACAACGTCATGCGTTGATTTTTTCGAGCAGCATTTGACGCACTAGCTTTGGGTCGGCGGCTTTGACTTCTTTCATGACTTGTCCGATCAACGGACCAACGGCCGCTTGTTTCCCGCCGCGAACGTCGGCAGCGATTTTCTCGTTCCGTTCGATGACGGCGGCGATGACGCTGTCTAATTGGCCGGTATCCGAAACAAGTGCCAATCCCTTTTCCTTGATGATCTGATCGATGCGATCGGATGATATGTCGGTGCCGTCGTCGCTGCCCGTTTGCAGTTCATTGAAGACTTCGCGAGCGCTCTGGATCGTGATTTCATTGGCAATGATTTTGCTCAATAGCGACACGAGATCCCTTGGCCGGATTGGAAACTCTTCGATTGACAGCTTGCGTTCGTTCATCTCCCGCAGCACATCTTGCGTCACCCAGTTGGCGGCCTGTTTGCCATCGCCGCAACCAGCGGCGACCTCTTCGAAATATTCGGCAAGTGCTTGCCCTTGGCCGATAATCACGGAAGCATCGTAGTGCGAAAGGCCAAAGTCGGTCTGAAAGCGTTTACGCCGATTGGCCGGAAACTCGCACAAACTGTCGCGGATGTTCTTGATCTCTTCATCCGTCACCGTAACCGGCACAAGATCGGGATCGGGAAAATAGCGATAGTCCGCGGCCTCTTCTTTGCCCCGTTGCGGAAACGCGGTTCCGCGTTCGGCGTCCCAGCCCCACGTTTCTTTTGGGACATCGTCCAGCTTGTTGCCGGTTTCATCCCATGTCTCGACTTGGTGTTTCACGACATATTTCAATGCCGCTTCGATGCCACGAAAACTGTGTCGGAATCGTTTTGCCATCATCGCCATGGACATGAAGATTGACGTTCGCGTCACACCGCAGGCTGCCTTCCTGCATGTTGCAGTCGGACACGTTGAGGAAAGTCAGCAGCAGCTTCAATTCTTCCAAATACAGCCGTGCTTCCAAGGCCGAGCTGATATCCGGTTCCGAAACGATCTCCATCAACGGAGTGCCGGCACGGTTCAAGTCGACCTGGCTGTCGGTGCCGCGGCCGGTCTCGTCGTGCACGTTTTTTCCAGCGTCTTCTTCCAAGT
>CAUZVF010000407.1:0-5858 GCA_963582955.1 Planctomycetota bacterium | reverse complement strand
GGTGGAGTCCTGGCCCGAATCGTACAGCGAACCCATTTGGTATGGAATGTGGAGCTGCTCGGCGCAACTCGGGCACTTCGCCGTCAAACCGGCCCGATCGTCGGACGTCTTCAAGACATTGCCACAGTGCGGGCATTCGAATTGAATTGTCATGTTTGCGTTTCTCCAGAAGTGCAAACATCCATGAGAAGAAAAGGGAACAACTAGAATCAGTGGAAAGCCCTACTATACAAACCGAGTCTGTGTAAGACACCTAGCCGCACACCAATGTCCTTGGGAATTGATTGTTGCCAGCAGATGTGAAACGCTTGAGAAATCATGGCAACAGTTTTCGACGTCATTATTGTTGGCGGTGGCGGTAGTGGCCTGGCTGCGGCAGCCAGTTGCGCCGAGCGGCAGCTTTCGGTCGTCGTGCTTGAGAAGCAACCGCAGCTCGGCGGAACCACGGGCATTGCCGTCGGATCGCTGACCGCGAATCGCACCGAGTTGCAACGGAAAAGCGGCATCGAGGATTCCGTGGAAGCTCATGCCGAGGACGCCGGAAAGTTTGCCACGCCTGAAATCGAAGAACGCAACAACGATTCATTGCGACGTTACTTTTTGTCACACACAGCGGAAACTCTGAACTGGCTGACCGAGATGGGTTTGAATTTCCACGGCCCGTCACCCGAACCCCCAAACCGCGTGGCTCGCATGCATAACGTGGTCCCAAACGCCAAAGCCTACATCGCGGCACTGCAATCGAAGGTCATCCGCCACGGCGGCACCATTCACTGTAACGCCGACGTTGAAAGGCTGATCCATGAGAACGGCCGCGTCGTTGGCGTCGATGCCGTGATCTCTAACCAGTCGGTCAGATTCGAGGCGCGTCGCGGTGTCGTCCTCGCAGCGGGTGATTACGCAAATTCCGCCGAAACAATCGGCCGTTTCAAAGGGGAGCAATACACGGCTATCGAAGGCATCAATCCGCACGCCACGGGAGACGGCCATCGGCTGGCTGAAGACGCCGGAGCAAAACTGGTCAACATGGACATCACCTACGGGCCGGAACTGCGATTCGTGGCTCCGCCTTCGCGGCGTGGAGACTTCATTCAATTGCTGCCGTCTTCCGGCCCGATGGCGAAACTGATGGGCCGCCTTTTGTCCTACGTGCCCAAGCCCGTCATGCAATCGTTCATCAAACGCTTGTTGGTCACCTGGCAGCATCCGGAAAACTCGCTGTTCGACGACGGAGCTATCCTGGTTAACCAAAACGGCCAGAGATTCTGCGACGAACGAACCTGGCCCGACCGCGAGATTTCGGTGGCACAACAACCGCACAAGGTCGCTTACATCTTGCTCGATCAACGCTTGATCGATCGGTATAGCAAATGGCCTCATTTCATTTCGACGGCTCCCGAAATCGCGTACGCTTACGTCAACGATTATCTACGTCTGCGACGCGACGTTGCGGTAACGGCAGACTCACTGGACGACTTGGCACGAGAACGAAGCATCCCCGCCAATGTGTTGACCGAAACCGTTGCGGCCGAAAATCACGAGCGAAACGCCGGCAAGTCGTCAACTGTTCCAGCACTGGAAGGGAACCGCTGGGTCCTGTTAGGACCCGTCAAAGCGTATTTTACAACCACGGAAGGCGGAGCCGCGATCAACGAGCAATTCGAAGTGCTGAATAAAAACGATGCCCCGATTCCAGGACTTTATGCCGTCGGCCAAAACGGACTCAGCGGCCAAATTCTGTGGGGACACGGCCTCCACATCGCCTGGGCCATCACCAGCGGACGGCTGATCGGCGAACACCTTGCATCCTAATTTGACTGGCTGATGCTTCAATCCCCACCGACCTGTTGCGGTGGAATTATGACTCAAGTGCTACGCGGCGTCGGGTGTTCAACATGTCAAAATCTGCGGGGAAACGGTTATTGGCTTGATACTCTTCAGCCCGCGTATTTTGACATTTTGAACACCTGACCTCTTCACCAAAAGTTGCGTGGAATGCGAACGGTCATAACGCGCGTTCCCCGATTGACGCGATTCCAGATGCCGATAGATGACAAGCCGGCGCGCGGAGGCTGCGTTGAGCAATGTCGTGACTGTTCAGATCAGGCAAGATCAAGCAGGAGTCACCGTCGACATGAGACTGCAAACACGAAGCTCGTCAGGGATTTTGGCCACACCGATTCTGTTCGCTACAAGCTCTGACGCATAACGGGCGCTTCACTCGTCACGTCGTCATTGAACTCCAAGCGTGTACGCCCAGCCGCCGACTGGATCCCGATTACGGTCAAGTCGAAACGAGCGAGGAAACACTTCCGACTTGCGCCACCCGTCTCCGTCCGGCTCGACCGTCTCAAACTTGTCGACACGCCATACAAATATGGTGAATTCAATTTCGTCTCCGCGAGCATCGACCAGCCAGTATTCACGCACGTCGGCGGCATGATAGGCCTTTGGCAATAGAACAGTATCTTTACGTTTGGAACTCTTGCTTATGACCTCCAGAACCCAATCTGGAGACCCTCGCATCTCGATACCATCGCTATCAAGTGTTGACTGAACTAAAAGGATCTTTCCTGACTTCAAGGAATCCCACGAAAGAAATGTGCTGTCCGCTTCATTCGACAAGTCCGCTCCATCATTCGTGATCCATAATCCGTCATCGCAGAGTGTCCCCAAGTCACATTCCTTGACAAGATTCCCCAGGACTCGACTGATCTCTGACTTAACCTTGCTGTGTGATTCGAACCGTTCCGGAGACATGTCGAGCAACACCTCCTGCCGATAATAAGTGACGCCGCCACGCTCGGGAAAACTGTCGGATGCCACCCACTCCCGAAAGCCATCCAACGAATATGCGGAAGTCGGTACTACAACCTGCAAGTCTTCGCTCGCGACAGTAAGTATCATGTCGATGAGTCTCCGCCAATAATCCCAGAATTCGCGCTGCCACTCAATTCTACCGCACAGCAATTCTATCGGCTACGCATGTTTTGCTTGTCCATTTCACAATTCATGATTCCGGAACTTACTTCGTGTAGTTCACCCACACAGGGCTTGACCAGGCGATTTCGCCCGAATCTTGGAGCAACCGAAAGTAATACAAATTCAAACCTTCGACGGGCTTCATGTCAGTATATTTGAGGACCACTTCGTTTTTCCCCGGTTCGCTCGTGTAGACGTATTCGTTGTTGCGGATCAAATCGACTTTCGCAATCTTGGCCGTGCCGGTTACCTTCAACGTCAGGCTGGGATTGTCGGACGTCTTGAATTCTTCTCCCATGAAGTGGCCGTTGGCCCACAGGTCGACGATCAGGTTGTCGGTCGCTCCGTAGGTGTAGCGTTTGCGGATCGAATCGAGTATCGCGGCCCGTTCGTTTTCCGGCGTGTAGACCAGCGCATAGCTGATGTGTGTCGAGCCGTGGTCGCTCGATGCCGTGATACCCAGGCGATAGCCCTTTTTGTAGGCGTTCCACAACATGCCAGCTTTTTGAAATCCGCCGGGAGCCCGCGCGGGCGGTTCGTCTTGGCTGTGGACGCGCGGAGCACCAATTGCTTCGTAACTGTTGCGGGCGCCTTGATAGATTTCGACAACCGGTTCAATTTCCGGATCGTTGTCTCGCCAGTCGGTACCCATCGAGGGAGTTCCCGAAGTGTGCGAGATGCACAGGCCGCCGGTACGATGCAGATATTCGTAGAGCAACTTGGTGTCGTTGTCGACCAATACGCGGGTGGCGACACCAGGAAACACAGCGGTGAGGCTCGTTGATGTTTGGAATGGAAACACGGGCACTCCGCGGTACGAATGAAACACGTTGCGGTGGCCGTTGGGAAAACTGGCACTGCGTTCATATCCATACAACGGCACAAATCGCGGAGCCAAATAGTACATGTCGCACGACTTTTCAGTCAACCACCACCAATAGGCGTAATGGCCGCCGCCCTGATGATCGGTCAGACCACCGAAGTCCATCGCCGCAACGTCGATCATGTATCGGTAAAAGTCCAAATACGAACCGTCATTCCCTGGCCCAACGTCCCAACTCAATTCCGTGTGCCGATGGAGGTCTCCGCGAACGATACGGTGCTCTTTGCCGTCGATTATCACGCGATGGTTCCGTATCGCGGCTACCTGCTTGTTTTCCAGTGATGTATTCCATTCCGGAATCGCCGCCGGCGGTTCCGGCGGCTGATACGCGACCAACTCGGGAACGCCAGCTTCAGTATCCGGCTTCGCAACCGAGGCCACCATCACCGTGTCGTGAATCGGACGATGGAAGTTCTCGACGGCGCGCGCGTCTCCGGAATAGGCAACGGCCAGCGAACCATCCTGCGCGACCGCCGAGCGGCTGAAGACGCTGATGCGGCCCGCACTGGCTGGCATCGTCTTCACAGCAGCCCAACCGTCTTTCGTTAACGACGTCACGTTTTCCGTCCAACCTTTCGTGAATCGGCCCGGTCGACGTTGGCGACCAACGATCAAATGCCGAAACCGCAGCCATAATCGGCCGTCGTCACCAGCACACAATTCCGCCGAGCCACTCGGCAACCTCCGCGTCCCCTGTTTCAACGCGGCCGCAACATCCGGAGCCGCCAGCACTTTATTCTCATGCCAGCACGCAACTTTGACTTTGCGCGTGTTGCCAAGCGTGGTTCCTTGGTTGCGGTTGTTGCGTCTCAGCCAATAGCCCTGGTCTTTGCCCCAGTTGTATCCGCCTTGCTCCCACGCCACCCAGACTCGGCCGTCCGGAGTACACGCGATGCTGGCATGAGCTTCGTAGTATTTCGAATCGGCAATCGGCACGACAAAGCCCAAGTCCTTACCCTTGACGTTGGTCAAGAACACGTCGTAGTCGCCGTTGCGATAACTGTCGAAGACAATCCACGCCGTGCCTTCGTGATCCACAGCAACACGCGGATACCAATCGCTCTCGTCGTCGGCCGTCACGGCCAGCGGTTTCGACCATTCGTTACCGTCAAATCGGCAGTATTGAATGTCGCCGTTGTTGTCGGGATGAGCCTGCCAGACGACGTGAATATTTCGGTCAGCGTCAACCGCGACATGATGATTGATGTCCGGCTTAAGATCGTCGGTCAGACGGATCAACTTGCTCCACTTGTTGCCGATCATCGCGCGAGCGTACAAGTCCCAATTCCCTGTCTTGCCTTTGCTCTGGCCGGTCTGCTCGCCCCAAATCACCCACACGCGGTCCTCGTTATCAACGGCAATCTGCGGCATCCAGATGTCGGCCCTGCCACGCACCAACGGCACCATCGTGCGCGTCGACCAGCGACCGTTCTCCAACCTGCGATGCAACCGCACTTGATCGTGCCCGTTGTAGTACGCGGCGTAGGCGACATACAACGTCCCATCTTTCGCCTGAGCCACCGACGCAAAATCATCGTACGAATCGCCCTCGGACAACACGGTCGCTCCGCCGTCTCGCGCCGAATTGACCATCGCCGAGATGTATTCGGAATTCAGCCGACGAAGAGCGGCTTTCTTCTGGACATTCTGTGTGGATTTCTTGTTCTTGTTTTGTTGTTTTTTCGTTTTTGTTTTCTTCTGATTCGCCGCATCCTGCGCAACGGCCGAGTCTACGGTTCCACGCAACCCGCCCGAGACCACAAACATCGCGGAACCGGCGATCACAACTGAAAGTGCGACAGCGATCGTTTTTCGTTTCATCGTCGTACCTCAACATCAGAAATTCGAGCAACAGTATTTCTTCGAGCGATTGAATTACACCAAAATCAGATGTGAATGAGAAGCAATTTCCCCTTTGCATTGGGGTCAGGCTTACAGAATTCAATTTTCGCTGAGAGTCGCTTCGCAGATCGTATCAGTGCTCGTGGGGAAG
>CAUZVF010000406.1:0-5860 GCA_963582955.1 Planctomycetota bacterium | reverse complement strand
CCGGCAATCGGTGCCAGATCAAACCAGACGAGTCGCCCGTTTTCGGTAAATCCAGCGAATGATTGAATG
The DNA here is from genome assembly GCA_963582955.1 of Planctomycetota bacterium. GTDB lineage: Bacteria > Planctomycetota > Planctomycetia > Planctomycetales > Planctomycetaceae > CAUZVF01. Next base: position 5,791 of record CAUZVF010000406.1, on the reverse strand, counting down.
TCTCGGCAACGACATGCACCTCGTGTGCGAGCCGCAACAGCCGTTCGGCGAGTTGGTAGGTCCAGGTTTCAACACCGCCGCGAGACGGATCGAAATGGTCAACAACGAGCCCGATTTTCATGCGTCACGCTGCCTTTCTTTGCTCGCTGAAGTTCGCAACCGCGTCGCCGCGATTGTGCTTTCGATACAGACGCCGTGCCTGTTTGACGACTGTCAACCAGAATCTTCTTTCAGTTTCGAGAATCTCCCCGAGCGGCTTACCGCGATAGACTCTCATGAATCGAAAAAGGTCATGGTTACTGAGCCCGATTTCCATGCACGAGAACAACAAGCCCGCAATGTCTTTGATGATCCAGCGCCGCGGCACACGGCGGTGTCTCTGTGCACGATGCAGGTCGATCAAGTGGATTCGCAGGTCATCCGCACGCCGCGACCGATGCAGACAAGGTCGATCAATTAGGAAATGGCAAATGTAGAAGTCGCGGTGATTCATGCCGTTGTTATGAATTGTTCGGGCAATCTTGGCGACGCGTTCAATCAATGCTCTTTTCAATGCGAATTGTGGCGGGTCGGTTGGCCAATGCTCACACAATTCCTCAAGGCTGATTGTGTTTGGCAGTTCTTTCGTGATGAGGAATGATTCGGTGCGAGCCGGATTCCAGTTGCGTTGGCCGAAGCCGGCGATCTTCATCGAATCGATTCCCAGTTCTTCCAGCCGGCGAATCGCGGCGAATTCGTTGCGCGCGCCAAGAACCGGCAGCCGCAAGTACAACAGGTTTTTGATAATCTCCTTCCAACCGACACCCGCATGAATTTTGATGAAGAACGTGCGGCCATTTGCGACGAATCTGAGTGTCTTCCTTCCTTTGACATGCCGAAACACCTCGCCCTGCTGCGCAAGGATTCTGTCGAACGGCCGCTCGCCGCCAAAGTGTTCTCGCAAATCGGGATGGAGATCGAGAATCATGTTGCTTCTTGAATACTTTGAAGTACCGTCCGTCGTCAAAAAATGGTTGGAACACTAATTGACGCTAATCCTCGCTAATTGCGATTAGTGAAAATTAGCGGCGATCAGTGTTCCTTCATCAAGCGCTTTCGCGATACCGAGCGGATTGATCTCGTGAATCATGGGATTGAACGGCACGGATGAATGCCTGGGCAATCACTGGATATTGTCTCCAGTTCTTCATGAACCGGTCCCAGTCTTTTTGATGGTGTTTCTGGAAACGTGATTTCGCACGTCGATGCTGCATGGCATCGAGATCGATAACGAATATTCGACGATCACGCGTGACAAGAAAATTCGTCGCTTTCATATCTCCGTGAGTGATTTGATGGTCCGTGAACTGATGCCAAATCTCCGCGAATTCAATGGCTAGAGTTAGGGCGGTCGCCGGCGAATCACAACGTGCCGAGAGAAAATCCTGAAGCGGCGCGCCATCGACGTAATCAGTTATGACATACGACTTTGTCTTGAGCGGGCCGATTCGGTGTTCCAGAAACGCCAGCGGTCTCGGAGTCCGAATTCCCAGGTCAATCAATTGTCTTCCGCTTTGCCAACAATTGTGGGCACGAGTTTTCAATCCAAAATGGAGACAAGTGTGAATTGGCCCACGCAAGTTGAATCGCTTTAGAACGTATTCGTGTGTCTGATGCGAATTCGAACAAGTGACTTTGACGACCGTGCAGCGGTCTCCGTCCTTCAGCATTTGGCCTTCGTTAATCAATCGATCGGGATCACGCCACAATGCCTTGATGATTTGATCCGGCAAGTACGACTCGTGTTGCATCAAACGCGTCAACGACGCGCGCCGAGTACACGATTTGTTCGCGAACGGCAATGTTGCGGCCGGCGATGCCGATTCCGTTTCAATCAGACATTTCGAATCGCCGGCGGAATTCACTTGTCTCGGCCTTGTGAAGTTCAGGCTGCGGTACGGTTCTGGCTGGTTCGTTCCAATAACGCGACACACGAATTGAAGACGCGGTCAACTGATAAGTCTTTCATGCAACGGTGATGTTCCAACGGGCAGACTCGCTGCTGGCATGGTCCGCAATCGACATCGAGTTGCAGGTGAATGGCGCGCGGATAAAACGTTTCACTCCAAGCAATATGAGTCGGCCCGAACAGCGTGACGACCGGCACGTCGAACGGCGCTGCAAAATGCCGCGGGCCGGAATCGGTCGTGATTAGCAATTCCGAGTGCTTGATCGCGGCCTTGGTCATGCCAATGCTGAGTTCGCAGTCGGACATGCTGACAACGTTGGGATGGCCGGCGCTGGCGACGATTTGACGTGCCTCGTCACGCTCCTGCGGACCGCAAAGCACGAGTACCGCCTTGTTCAGTTCGCAGGCGATTCTTCGTGCGAGTCCACCAAATGATTCACTGGGCCAGTGTTTCGCCGATCCGAACGCTCCACCCGGATTCAGGCAAATGACTCCGCGTGCTCTTAGTTCTTCTGCGTACCGATTCCAGAATTGCTGAATGGCGTCTTCATCTCGATCGGTGGTTGCCAATTCCATATTCCGTGCAAGGTTGTCACAACCCACATGCGCCGCCAACCGCAAGTACTCGTCGATTGCCGGATGCGGTTCGCCCTTCAGTTTCGGAGCCACTCGATCGGTCAGCATCCAGCCGCGTCCATCACGATCAAAGCCAACCCGTCGGGCTGCTCCCGAAAGCCACGCCAGCCATCCGGTTCGCAGGGAATTGGGGAGTATCAGAACGGTATCAAATTTCTCGCGACGCAACGCCGTCACAAAACGCCATCCACGATTCGTCGAGCCTTTTGTCCGTGGTTCGTGGAAGATCGTTCGGTCGGCCAGATGTAACCCGTCAAGAACTTCCGCAACGTACGGCCGCATGATGGCGACAATCTCGGCATCGGCAAATTTCCGCCGCAAGGCACGCAACGCCGGCGTCGCCATCACCGCGTCGCCAATCCAGTTAGGTAGAAAAATGCCGATCTTCATCCGGCTTTCCGAATTGGATGATCATGCGACGAATCGTTCGAGAGGACGCCAGCATCGCCTCGAATGGATTTCAGGATTTCAGTCGATGAGATTCCGGGAACCACTCCAAGGACTTTCACTTCGCCGCCGTACGATCCGACCAATTCGCGACCGACAATCTCGTCGGTTTCATAAGTTCCGCCCTTGACGAGCAGATCGGGTTTTAGACGCTCGATGATGTTGTGTGGAGTGGATTCTTCGAAGACAATGACGTAATCGACCGCTTCGAGCGCCGCCAACATTTGGCCGCGAACGTTCTGAGCGAACACCGGACGATCAGGTCCCTTATTCAATAATCGCACGCTTTCGTCGCTGTTGATCGCGACGACAAGACAATCTCCCTCCTGTGCTGCTTGCTCGAGGTACGAGACATGTCCGACGTGCAGCACATCAAAACAACCGTTCGTGAGAACGATACGTTGTCCGTTTCGTCTGCGGGCTTCAACGTGGCGGTGCAATTGTTCCAAAGTGCAGAACTTCGCGGCGGTTGTTCTCGATCCCAATAAAATATCGTTCAGGATTTCTTCGCGGCTGATGTTGACGACGCCGATTTGCTCAACTTCCAATCCACCGGCAACATTTGCTAGTCGAGCAAGGTTCGTTGGAGAGACGCCTTCGGCCGCACCCAGCCCGATCATGGCCAGGACCATGTCTCCGGCACCGGTGATGTCATAAACCTGCCGTTTGCGAGTTGGCAGCAATTCCGCCGTGCCGTCGGCCGTGACCGTTGCGATGCCGTCGCTGTCGAGCGTGACGAACACATGGTCGAGACACAGGCGTTTGCAAAGTTCTTGTCCGGCAGTAAAAGCGTCGTCGGGCGTCTTGATTTCGTGATTCGTTGCGAGTTGCGTTTCCAGACGATTGGGAGTGATGGCGGTGGCTCGCCGGTATTTTGTGTAATCATCGCCGTTGCTGGGATCGACAATCACGGGAATGCCGCGGGCGCGGGCAAGGTCAATCACGCCCGTCAACAAATCGGGAGTGCAAACTCCTTTTGCGTAGTCGGATACCAGAATCGCTTGATGTTGATCGATGATCTGTTCGATCGCCGCGAGCAGCTTGTCGGCCATCGCGTCGTCGATCGGCTGCCGCGATTCCCGGTCGACGCGCAGCATTTGGTGAGGATGCCGGTTTTGTGCCCGGCCGATCAGTCTTTCTTTCCGCGAAGTCGGACGATCGGGATCGGTCAACAACAACGAAAAATCGACATCGATTGCTTCCAAATGTGATTTGAGCAATCTACCGTCATCGTCGTCTCCGACAACACCGACCATTGTCACTTCGGCTTCCAGACCGCGCAACATGTTCGCGACATTGGCGGCGCCGCCCAGCCGAACTTCCTGCCGATCTTCACGCAGCAAGATGACGGGAGCTTCCTGGCTGATTCGTTCAGCGTTGCCCCACGTGTATTTGTCGAGAATGACGTCGCCGATCACCAGTAACCGTGGATGACCGAGTTGTTGAACAAGATCGATGAGGTGGTAAGACATGTGTCGTCGCAGTCCATTGCGTTCGCGAAAAAAGTCCATTTGCATTGCTGCTCTATTTCCCACGGACCTCGTGTCGGTGGGGAAATGAATTCGGAGCTAGCGATGCCGAAAAGAGGGCGAATCATCACGATCCGGCGGAAATGAGTCAATGCCGATTGACGCAAGCATCGAGCTTCAGCGGAGTTGTGATTCACGCTGGCTGAGATCCGTCGCCAATTCTAGCGGCGCCCGGTTTCGCGCAACATTGGTTGCAGTTCTTCGACGAAGTCGTTGACATCTTTGAACTCGCGATAAACCGACGCAAAGCGCACGAACGCGACTTGGTCCAGCTTTCGCAACAAGTTGAAGACTTTTTCGCCGATGTAGGGCGACGGAACTTCTCGCTCGAAATTGTCGTAGATGTCGGCTTCGACGATCGCGATGATCTCGTCGATCTGTTCGTCGCTGATGGGACGTTTATAGCAGGCTTTTTCCAGACCCACGCGGATTTTCGAGCTGTCGTAGGGAGCGCGGGTTCCATCCTTCTTGATGATTTTCAGCAGGCTCTCTTCGATCCGCTCACAAGTTGAGAAACGTCGGCTGCATTTCAGACACTCGCGGCGCCGGCGAATCTCGAACGGCTGACTCGCTCGCGAATCAATCACCTTCGTTTCATCGTGTCGGCAGAATCGACACCTCATCGTGCGGCACTCCGTTTGTAGCGATCTGGAAAAAAGCTGCTTATTAAACTACCGAACCGGCACTCGATTGCCTAGATCGCTTCGTCCAACGATTCGGGATGTTCGGCGGCGGCATCCGTATCCTGGCGCAATTCGTCGAGCGTTTGCTTGAGTTCTTTGATCGCGCCGCCTCCGACAACCAACAGCAGCACGACGAAACCAACGACGGCGCTGACGAGTACAATGATCCACAAAGTCATCCAGCCGGTCATGATTTCTTTCCGTCCGGGAAAAGCAATGAGCCCAAAACGTAGCCAACCAACGAAACGAGAATCGTAAACAGCATCATGTGCGAGTTACTGAGTTTGAACGTGAATCCAATTTCGTGGCCCAGAGCATTGACGCGTTGCAAGACGGGTTGCATCGCCATCAATCCGGTTAGTCCGCCGAGCAAGGCTAGGTAGGCTCCAACCGTGCTGCCACGTTTCCAGTAGAGTCCGCCGACAACGACCGGAAACACGCCGGCAACATAAACCGTTCCCGTGACGGCCATGTACGTCCACAAATCAGTCTGCACTTCGTACCAGAGCCCCCAAAACAGCAACGCGGCACCGATCACAACAATTGCG
>CAUZVF010000405.1:0-5867 GCA_963582955.1 Planctomycetota bacterium | reverse complement strand
TTCGATTGATGCCGTTGAACTTCCCAGCTCACGAATACGCTTCCGCCGTGCGCCGCAATGACGACGTCATTCCGCCCGAGCCGCAACCGACTTGGTTGGTTGTGACGCGGCGTGATTACATCGTCCGACGATTCGCGGTGTCACGGGCCGAGTTCGAATTGTTGAGCCAACTGGTTGCCGGCCGAACGGTCGGGGACGCGATCGAACACGCCGCACATTTCACCGACGACGACGATGAATCTTTCGCACGCAACCTGCAAGAGTGGTTTCGGTCATGGACGAAGTGTGGTTTAATTGTCGCGGTCGATGTTCCGGACTAACTTCGGCAACCGGAGGAATGCTTTGGATCGCGTCGTTGTGACAGGTGGGGCGGGACGGCTGGGCCAATTGGTCATCACCGAACTGCTGGAAAACGACTACCACGTGGTTGCCGTCGACCGCGTTCGTCCCGACAAGCTCGCGTGTCCGTTTTTTACGGCGGACCTGACCGACGCCGGAAGCGCATTCAACTGCCTGGAAGCCGCTGACGCGGTCGTGCATCTTGGCGCGATTCCCGGTCCACAATCGCATCCGGCTTCCGAGACATTCCGCAACAACGTGCTGTCGACTTTCAACGTGGCTGAGGCGGCCGGCGCTTTGGGACTTTCGAAATTGGTTTTCGCGTCATCGGTCTTTCCGCTCGGATGGGTTGAACAGGCCGATCGTTATTGGCCGAAGTATGTGCCCGTCGACGAATCGCATCCGTTGACTCCGTTCGAAGCCTACGGACTGTCGAAACAGGTGGGCGAAGATATCTGTGCCGCGGCAAGCCGCCGGTCGGGATTGTCGTGCCTCAGTTTGCGGATCATGAACGTCATCCAATTGGATGGTTACTCCGCGCTGCCGTGGCCTGTGCCGACGGATGACCGGCAAGTTCGCTTCGTGCTTTGGCCGTATGTCGATGTCCGCGACGCGGCCCGTGCCTGCCGATTGGCTTTGGCCGCGAAAACCGTTGGTCACGAGGCTCTGTACATCGCGGCCGACGACATTCGGTTTAATTATCCGACTCGAGAGATGCTGCGACAGTTCGCTCCGTCGGATATCGAAATCCGTGGTCCCCTGGAAGGTCGAGAAAGCGTCATCAGCATCGAAAAAGCCAGAATGATGATTGGTTACGAGCCGCAGTTTACGTGGCAAAGTCCGTGTTGACCGCGAACGCCATGCCGGATAACTTTCCGGCCTCTCCACATCTCCTTTCGCTATCATTCCACACCAAAGTCAATCACGCCGGATCAGCCGTTTGTTAAAGAACGGTACTAAACTTCCGTAATTTGGAGCGTTTCCATGAGGTCCAAGGTTTGCCTGTCGGCCGTGATGTGCGGGTATTGTCTGCTTGTGTCGGGCTGTTCGAATTTCCGGACGACCGAGACGCCACGCACGGGGCTGGAACAATTGCTGATCTCAAACGCCGTCGACCAAAGCCTCGACAAAATCGACTTTGGGCCATTCCAGGGAAATGCGGTTTTCCTGGATGACAAGTACATGGACGGCGTCGACAAGAAATACGTCATTGGATCAATTCGCCATAGAATCCTGAGTGCTGGCGCGACGCTGGCGGCAAAGCCGGAAGACTCGGACGTTACGGTCGAGATTCGCAGCGGCGGAATTGGCACGGACAAGAAAGAGATATTCGTGGGAATTCCCGAGATTGCGATTCCGTTTCCGTTACCAGTGCAGTTGCCGGAAGTCCGGTTCTTCAACAGCTCAACTCAATATGGCACGGCGAAATTGGGACTTGTTGCTTACGCGACAAAAACCGGCCAGCCGTTGGGTACTGGTGGAACCAGCTTGGCCCGATCCGACGACAAGAACCGCTACGTCTTTGGTGTCGGACCATTTAATGCCGGTTCGGTCAAGAAGGAATTGCTGGCCGGTACGAAGAACCGTTCTTATCAGCAAGGCGAAATGTTCGCGATCGCTCGAAGCCCGCGTCTTCGCAAGCCGAAAGAGGCCGTTGATGTTGCCGAACGGCAACCGGTTGTCGAGCAAGCAACTTTCGACCGCCGGCCGTCAACCGACGAAATCGACTGGTCCGAATTCTCGTCGCGTCCTCGATAGCAACGTGTCGTTGTTGCCTCGCGGAAGCGGAATGCGACGGCCGGCGTGATTCTGTTCTCGGCACGAGTTGCATAATGAACTGAATGTTGAAATCATTCAGCGATGAACTCGTCATGCATCGGTCGGCGTTCGCGCCGTGCAAAAACTCGAATTGCACCGACACGGCCTGCCTGCTGATTTAATCCGTACCGATGCGGGTCGATGGGGATTGATTTGACAAAACAACGAATCATTTAGTCCGGGGATTTCCGTGTCGAGCGAAGTCGAAGAAATCCGCAAGCTGGTTCGCGGTGTTGGATTGCGATGTACATCGGCGCGATTGGCGGTTTTTCAACAACTGCGGAAGGTGGCCGGTCCCGTTTCACACGGCGAAATTTCTGAGACGCTTGTTCCGTTAGGATTCGATAAAGCGACTGTCTATCGAAACCTGATCGATCTGGCGGAACACGGATTGGTCAGCCGCACGGAACTTGGCGACCACGTTTGGCGATTCGAATTGCGTGACCCCAATTCCACTGAAGATGGCGAGCATCCACATTTTGTTTGTGTCGATTGCGGAAACGTGACATGCCTGCAGGAAATCGATTTCGAACCTTCGATCCGACGACGTTGGGCCAAGGTGGGAAAGGTCACCGAAGTTTTGCTGAAAGGTCATTGCCGGGATTGCGATAAGGACTGATAGCGTTGGAATCGGGCGTAGATCGTCGTATTCATCCCCCCGCCGACCCCGTGTCGGTGGAAAGATGACTTGAGAGCTACTCAATTCGGGTAGTTCCTGAGTTACGATTCCACCGACACGCGGCCGACGGGGATGTTATGTTGGGAGTTCATCGATGCGACACCTTGTGACTTTCATTTCGAGCGTTTTTCTGTGCTGCGGATCACTGTTCGCCGCGGAAAAACCGAATATCCTCTTCATCGCGATCGACGACCAAAACGATTGGATCGGTTGCCTGGGCGGTCATCCCCAAGCAAAGACTCCGCATATTGACCGTCTGGCGCAACGAGGCACGGTGTTTCTGAACGCTCATTGCCAAGCTCCGTTGTGCAATCCGTCGCGGACCAGCTTGATGCTCGGGCTGCGGCCGACATCGACCGGCATCTACGGTCTCGCTCCTTGGTTCCGAAATCTCAAAGAGTTTCGAGACCGTGTCACTCTGCCGCAGTTCCTGGCAAAGCACGGATACAAAACGTATTCGACCGGAAAAATCTACCACGGCCGCTATGGACGCAAGAAAACCGACAAGGAATTCGATTTCCTGGGACCGGGAGCCAGTGTCGGAGCGAAGCCGAAAGAGAAACTCGTCAAGACACCCAATCCCCATCCGCTCGTTGATTGGGGAGTGTTTCCGCACAAAGACGAAGACAAAGGTGATTGGAAGGTCGCCAGTTGGGCCGTCGACCGGCTGAACGAGAAACCGAAGGAACCGTTCTTCCTGTCAGTCGGATTTTTTCTGCCGCATGTTCCCTGCTATGCCACTCAAAAGTGGTTCGACTTGTATCCCGAAGACACGCTCAAACTGCCGCCGCTGCGACGCGACGACCGTGACGACACTCCTCGCTTTTCCTGGTACATGCACTGGAAACTGCCCGAACCGCGTTTCAAGTTTCTCGAAGAGGCGAACGAGTGGAAAAATCTGGTGCGTTCGTATTTGGCATGCGTCAGTTTTGTTGACAGCCAAGTTGGCCGCGTGCTGAACGCTCTGGAAAGGAACGGATTGGCCGACAATACGATTATTGTCCTGTGGGGCGATCATGGTTGGCATCTTGGCGAGAAACTAATCACGGGCAAGAATTCTTTGTGGGATCGGTCAACTCGCGTACCGCTTGTCTTTGCCGGTCCGGGAATCAGCGAAGACGCCGAATGCAGGAAACCAGCCGAGTTGTTGGATATTTATCCGACGTTGATCGATCTCATCGGATTGCCGGGAGGCGACAAGATGGGTCTGGAAGGCCATAGTCTTGTCCCGCAACTGAAGAACGCAAATGCCAAGCGTCGGTGGCCGGCCATCACGACGCACAATCACGACAACCATGGAATTCGTTCCGAACACTGGCGATATATCAGCTACGCGGACGGCTCGCAAGAATTATACGACATGCGGAAAGATCCCAACGAGTGGACGAATCTGGCGAGTGACCCAAAGTATGCCGACATCATCCGCGAGCATCGTCGCTGGCTGCCAAAAGAGAACCGGCCGCCGGCTCCCGGCAGCCGACATCGAATTTTGATTTACAAAGACGGCAAAGTGAATTGGGAAGGATCGGACGTTGATACTGATGATCCCATCCCGGAATTATGATGCCGCGAAAAGACAGCAAACCTCAGAGTCGCCTTTCGCTCCGCGAAAGAATCGCTGCTTTCGCGGAGCGAAAGGCGACATCAATCCAAACACTGTTGGAGGTTTCCAAGTATGAATCGTATCGTCGTCGCAGTTGCTCTGGTTTGGTCAATGAATCCACAAACGGCGCACAGTGAAAACTGGCCGGCTTGGAGAGGAGTAAGCGGCGACGGCATCAGCCAAGATTCGCAACTACCAACTCAATTCAGCGCAACCGAAAACGTGACCTGGAAGACTCCGCTCTCCGAGGCTGGTAATTCCACGCCCATTGTTTGGGGCGGCCGTGTTTTCGTGACAAGTCCGATTGACGGCGGCAAAATTCGCAGTTTGATGTGTTTCGACCGGAATACCGGCAAGCAGCTCTGGCGGCGGGATGTTCCGTATCCTCACAAAGAAACCACTCACAATGATAACCCGTTCTGCTCGGGCTCGCCGACGACGGACGGCAAACTGGTCTATGCGAGCTTCGATTCCGCCGGCGTCGTTGCTTGCGATTTTACTGGGAAAGTTGTTTGGCAGCGTGATCTTGGAAAACTGAAGCACGTGTTTGGGCCGGCTTCAACTCCAGTGCTCTACAAGCATCTGTTGATCATCCATCGCGGCCCCGGCGAGCCGACTCACATCATTGCTTTGGACAAACGGACGGGCAAAACCGTTTGGGATACGCCGGAAACAGGACTGGATGACAAGTTGTACGGGTCGTGGTCCACTCCCGTGATTTACCGCGCCGGCGATCATGACGAATTCGCGCTGTCGATGCCGGGCGAACTGAAAGGGTTTGATCCACTGACGGGTAAAGAACTATGGAAGTGTGACGGATTGGGGCCGAGCAATTATCCAGACACCGCTGTCGGAGACGGTGTCTTGATCGGCGTCAGCGGTTTTCAGAAATCCATGATGGCTGTCATGATAGGCGGGCGGGGCGACATCACCAGCACGAATCGGCTTTGGTTCGTCAAGAAAACTCAACAGCGAATCGGTTCCGGTGTCGTCCGCGACGGATATCTTTACGTTTCGAACGCGACGGGAATCGCCGAATGCATCGACATCAAGAATGGTGAGACGGTGTGGAAAGAACGGCTGGGTGGCAAGCTGTGGGGTTCAATCCTGCTCGCCGGAGATCGTCTCTACGTCAGCAACACGGAAGGCCAAGTATTCATCATCGCGGCGAGCCCCAAATTTCGGCTGATCGCCAAGAACGACATGGGCGAACACATCAAAGCCGCGATGGCCCCGTCGGACGGTCAGCTATTCATTCGGACCTACGAAAATTTGTACTGCGTGGGTGAGCGACGCAAATAACTTGCTAGTCCTTAAATGAGCGACCTGTCGACTGCGTCGACTCACCGGGCTTTCATATTCTTGCCACCACATATTCTTGCCCGGCCGAGTGAATCTCCCGAATCATCCACAAGGTTGGTTGTTTCG
>CAUZVF010000404.1:0-5872 GCA_963582955.1 Planctomycetota bacterium | reverse complement strand
CGGACGGTGTATCTTTCCGTTGGTGTTCTTGGGGAGTTCTTCGAATTCCATCCACTGCGTCGGCACCATGTATTTGGGAACGGCTTTCAGCAGTGCCGTGCGGATGCGCGCCGGAGTAACCTCGGCGTCGGATGATGGAACGTAGGCACAACAGATGGATTTGTTCTGGAAGCCGTCGGTGTCGATGGCAACGACAGCCGATTCGTCCAGAAACTCGATCGCGCTCAATCCCGTTTCAATCTCGCCGAGTTCGATGCGATAACCACGGCTCTTGATTTGCGTGTCGGATCGGCCGATGAAGTAAACCAAACCGTCTTCACCGACATAGGCCAAGTCGCCGGTCTTGTAGATGCGTTCGCCGTTGCCGGGATTCGCCAGAAAGACGGAATCCGTTTTTTCTTGATCCCGCCAATAGCCGGGACTCAGACCGATGCCGCCGATGTATAAATCGCCGGTGGTTCCGTTGTCGACGGGTTGCAGCTTCTCGTCCAACACCAACAGCGATTCGCCGTCGCATGGCATTCCGATCGGAACCGAGTCTGTTTCGTTTTCCGGACACGATTCGACGGTGTGGTAACTGCTGGCGATCGTGGCTTCGGTCGGACCGTACAGGTTCGTGAACGGAATCGACGGCAGCCGCTTCATCAAGTACATCAACGTCGGCGTCGGCAGCACTTCACCGCACCACATCAGCCGTCGTAATGATGGAAAGTCATTGAAATCGACAACGTCGAACTTGCACAAGTAATTCAAGATCGATGGCACCGAAAACCACTGCGTCAGATCATGGTTGCGAATGAAATCGGCGACTTTATTCGGCAACAAGTTCAATTCGGGCGGTACGGGATGCAGTTCGGCGCCGGCCGCGAACGCTCCGTACATGTCGAAGGTCGACAAATCGAAATGCAACGGAGCGTGGCCTGAAACGCGATCGGTATCGTCGATGCCGAGATAGTTGACTCCCCATTCGACAAACGAGATCACGTTCGCGTGCGTGATCACGACACCCTTGGGAATTCCCGTCGATCCGGAAGTAAACAGAATGTGAGCGGGATCGTCGGAATGATTGTGATAAGCGTGCGGCTCGTCCGAGAATTCCATCAGCCCCGTACGGCAGATTTCCGATTCGAAGTTGTCACCGGCAATGTGATCGTCGTCGAGCGAGCCAACGCGGATCGAACTGGTCAGATTCGCATCGGCGAAGACACCCTCCAATAACTTGGCCGCTGACCGTGCCGCCAGGATCCAACGCGGGCGGCATGATTCGATCACTTTGACGACTCGCGGCGCGGGACATTCCGAATCGATTGGCACGTACACGCAATCGGCCTTCAAAATACCAACCATGCAAATGATGGCTGCCGGAGACTTGGGAATGCAAAACGCCACGCGATCGCCTTTGTGGCAACCGGATTCCCGCAACATCTCGGCCAGCCGGTTCGTGATCGAATCGAGTTCCGCGTACGAAACCCGTTCGTCCTTCCACACGATCGCGTTGCGTTCGGGGCGTCGTTCGGCTTGTTGAGTGATCCAATCCTGAATCAGTTGTGTCATCGGTTGCTCCGTTCTACGTTCCGTGCTCAGACATTTAGACCTACGAAACCGAAACTGTTTCCATTGCCTCTTGAAATACGACATTCGTGTGCTGGAGTTCTTCCTCACACGGTGGAATATCGAGGATGAAGGTCTCGAAGCCGAGTTCGAAGTAGCGGCGCAATTCGGCGGCGACTTGTCCGTAACTGCCAACCAAGTACGGGCAAAACGTCTTGTAACTCTCGAACGGACCCAACCAGTATGGGTCGTCTTTCTCGGCATTTTCGGCCGCCATCTCGGAAAGCTGTTGATGCCATTGCGAATCCGACGTCTTCATCGCCAGTTGATGCAGAACCTGTCCCTTGCGGTCCATCGGGAAACGTTTGTGAGCGACTTGCCATGCCTGTTCGGAATCCTCGCGAGCGATGATGCCGACGCGAATTCCTGAATCAAGCGATGGGGCGCGTTCCAACTGAGCCTCGCCGCTAAATCGTTGCGGGTATCGAATCGCCGTGGCACCGATCGTCCGAGCGGCCTCTTGTCCAGCTTCGGATGAGCCAGACATCAGGATGCCCGGCATCAGTTCTGCTCGCAGTGGCGGCGACATCTTCAGATTTGCGACCTCGTAATAGTCACCCTTGAACGTGACTCCTTCCGGGCTTTCCAAGAGTTGGCGGATGATCGACGTATACTCTGTCAATCGCTTGTAGCGGTCGTCGTGCGGAGTCTGGTCGTTCAACGCCAGCAGATCATTGCGGAAACCGCCGGCCACCATGTTGAGATAAATGCGTCGGTCAAACAGATAACCAAATGTCGAAATGATCTTTGCGACCGAGTACGGATGCATGTAGACGGGTTGTATAGCCACCAATGGAGCAAGCGTCTCGGTGTTCTGTAGAATGACATTGGCAACCTGCCACGGATCGACGATTCCATTGTCGGTGTAGACCAAAATGCCGCGGTATCCATACTGTTCGCTCCAGCGAGCCACCTCGACAACGCGATTGAAATAATCGGCTTGCGGCACATCCTTGGACTGGGGGCACGTTGAGAATACATTCAACTGGAACTTGCGAGGGGTTGTTGGCATTGTCCGTAGCTCCGGGGATCGATTTACGGTGATTTCGCCGCGTATACACGCACGACAGAGAAACTTAGGTCACATTTGGGCGTCGAGCAAAAAGTGAGTGTTGATTTGGGGAAACATGTGGTGCGTACTGTCAGGACGCTTGCTGAAATTGGCGGTGTTGTTCATAAATTCGGAATAACCAGAACCAACCTGCAGTAGCGTGTCGTCAAGCAAGCCGTTTGTTGGTGCGTTTTCGATTGCTGGTTTAGTTTTGGAAATCGTCGTTCGAGAATCGAATGGCGTGCGCTGACGCGCAAATCCGTTATGCGCCCTCGATGCCCCCGACAACGCGCATCCCCGATAACCGGAAGGACGGAAGACACGATGACCGCGATCTCGCGTGATAAGAGCAAGGCACATTTTGAACGCGCCTCGAAGACAATTCCCGGCGGCGTGAACAGCCCAGCCCGCGCTTTCGGAGGCGTCGGCGGCGAGCCGCTAATCATCGACCGCGGTGAAGGGGCCTATCTGTACGACATCGACGGCAATCGCCTGATCGATTACGTCGGTTCGTGGGGACCGCACATTCTGGGACATCAGCATCCCCGCGTCATCGCAGCCATCGAAGATGCATTAAAGCGTGGCACCAGCTTCGGAGCTCCCACCGAGTTGGAAACTGAACTGGCCGAACTGGTCATCGATGCGATTCCGTCGATTGAAAAAGTCCGCATGGTCAATTCCGGCACGGAAGCCACAATGAGCGCAATTCGTTTGGCTCGCGGACACACGGGCCGTGACGTCGTCGTCAAATTTGCCGGCTGTTATCACGGTCACGTCGATAGCCTGTTAGTCCAGGCCGGAAGCGGCGCGTTGACTCACGGAGTTCCCTCGAGTCCGGGAGTTCCCAAAGGCTGCACGTCCGACACAATCGCTCTGGAATTCAACGACGCACAACAACTGGCCGACACCTTCGGATCGCGCGGTGACGAGATCGCTGCGGTGATTCTCGAGCCCGTCGTCGGCAACATGGGATGCGTGCCCCCAAAACCCGGATTCCTGGAAGTGGCCCATGAATTATGCACCAAACACGGAGCCCTGTTGATCTTTGACGAAGTCATGACGGGGTTTCGCGTTGCCTACGGTGGGGCTCAGCAGCGTTACAACATCAAGCCCGATCTGACGACGCTGGGAAAGATTATTGGTGGCGGGTTGCCGGTCGGAGCCTACGGCGGCCGCGCCGACGTGATGGATTCCATCTCACCCGTCGGTCCCGTCTATCAAGCGGGAACTCTGTCAGGCAACCCGCTGGCGATGGCAAGTGGACTGGCAACGTTGAAAGTGCTCAAGGAAACGAACCCCTATGCACAATTGCAGGCAACAACAACGCGGCTTGTCCGAGGACTGAGCGACGCCGCCACTGCGGCCGGGATCCCACACCAAACCGCTCAAGTCGGCAGCATGTTCACGCTGTTCTTCAATGGCGAGCAAGTCACCAATTACACAGTCTCCGCCAAGAACGATACCGACCGTTTCGCCCGCTATTTCTGGGGGATGATCGACCGAGGCATCTACCTGCCGTGCAGCCAATTCGAAGCCAATTTCATCTCCGCCGCGCACTCGGACGACGACATCGACGCGACGATTGCTGCTGCTGAAGACGTATTGAGTCAGGTGTCGTCTGATTGAACATCGAAATTTCGTGGGTTTTGCGAATCGGTCGTTTGCGACGCCGCATTGGTAGCCGCGGAGAGGCGAAAGCAAATAGCCCTAGGCGTCAGCCCAGGCGAACGCGTCCAAACAATCGACGAAGCCCCGGCAGGGGTGACAGCGACATTCATTGACTCTGATGTCGCCCCCACCGGGGCTTTCCGCTTTTACCGCCGAACGGGGTCATGCCCTTGTCATTACCCACATTTATGAACGCCGCCATCGGGGCTTGTCCCCGTGGAGCGAAGATTGACCGCTAGAAATACATTACCAATGCAGAGCCCCGCCACCACTGGACTTGCTCCTAATGGCACGAGGTTAAGCTTTAAGTTGTTTCCTGGCTTGGTCTCTGGGTTGCGTGAGATACTTATATTTTTTTTCGCGTTTCTTAATGGCTCGTGGCTCTTTTCGGCCGGGGCGTTTCTTGATTTTGGATTGGGCGATGGCTTTGAGGAGTTCAAGTTCAAGCCGGTCGTGTTCGGCTCCGGAACTTGTGCTCAAGTAGGGCTCAAAGTTATGGATGTGGTTTTTCGCCGCAGTGAAACTCTGGTGGCGTGGGAGTCCGCCGTAAGTCGCGGCGGCTTGGACCATGCGCACACGAATCAGATTGTACGCCAGCAGGTGCACCCACAGCGTCTTGCGGATCGTGAATTGACTGGCTTGCAGCTTTACTGGGATGCCGTTGAAGCATCGCTATCCAATCGCCCGTTGACGATTCTCGACCCCAAAGTGTCGGGCAGGCAACATCTGCTGTTGGCTGACCCATTGATGCTCGGAGGCCAAGGTCTGTTGCAACAAACGTTCCCAAATCGCGACGACGAGGAAGAGACCATCTTCCCAACACCTCGGTCGCTTGAGGAGTGAATAACACGATGAGTGCTGGTGAAAACATAACTTCGAATCAATACGGCGTCCGACGATACGCGTCGTTCTTGTACTTCCTGCTGTTTCTTCTGGCAGCGTGGGTGTTGAGTGATTCCATCATTTTCGTGAATGAAACGGAATACGTGATTTCCGAGCGTTTGGGCCACATTGTTGCTGTTTACGATCAGCCGAAAGACCGAGGCCTGCACTTCAAACTTCCGTGGCCCCTCGGAACAGTCCGCCGTTTCGACCGCCGCGTGCAACTGTTCGATCCCCGCGGCCGAGAAGTCTTCACCCGCGATAAGAAAAACATCACCATCGACGCGTACGTTTGCTGGAAGATCGCTGAATCACCGGCATCAGAATCACAGTCACTCGATGCGCGACCGGTTGTCCGGTTCTTCCGGTCGTTCGCAACGATCGACCGCGCTCACGCTCAGCTTGACAGCCGCATGCGCGCAATTCTTTCGACTGAGATCGGTAAGGTCTTTTTATCGACTGAGAAAGGTCAGGTCACATTGAATGGATTGCTGAATGTCGAGGATCCCGAAGCGGGACCGCCGGCTGACGATGTCGGGCCTCTGGACAAGATTTCCAACGAAGTCCGCAGACAGGTTGAAAAGCGTCCTGACGAAACCGAATCGATTCGGGAGCGGCTAGGCATCGAAATCGTCGACGTACGCATCAAGCGCATCAACC
>CAUZVF010000403.1:0-5877 GCA_963582955.1 Planctomycetota bacterium | reverse complement strand
CCATTTGTCGTCGTTTGCTGTCACCCTTCAACTGTTCTGGGGTGCTGAATCTGATGTAGCTGTATGCAATTTTCATGGTTTGCTCCTTCTCGTTGAGCATTTTACGAAAAAAATCGACAATGTAAAAAAAGTTACGTCGATTTTTTGAGAAGGTGCAATTGACCATCACATCAAAATGTGATGGCGGCCCGCGGCGGCGACCGTGACGGCTCGTTTGGCCGTTTCCTGGCCTTTGACATCGGAATAGTCGATCTGGTAAATGCCGTGTGTCGCCACGGCTTGGTCCCAACTGAATGCCGCCGGCTCGATCGCCAGTTGTTCGGAATAGAAACCAACGGATTCAGCCAACGACCCGACGGGGATGATCTCAATCCCATCGACAACGGAGGCTTCCTGAACATTGGAAACGGGGACCAGCAATCCGCGTTTGCCTTGGTCACGGGCCGTGATGGCCATCGAAAGCGCGCCTTTGACCGGACGCAACATTCCGTCAAGAGCCAGCTCACCAACTGCGGCATAATCATTGAAACGGTCGGATTGAAGTTGGCCGCTGGCTGTCAACAAGCCCACCGCAATCGGCAGGTCGAACGATGCCGCATCTTTCGGCAGATCAGCCGGAGACAGGTTGATCACGATCCGGTCGACGGGCCGCGAGTAGCCGCTGTTGACTAACGCCCGTTCAACGCGATGCGTGCTTTCCTTGACAGCCGCCTCGGCCAGGCCGACGAGGATCGTCTTTGGCATCGCACCAGGCGAGATGTCGACTTCAACCTCGACAGCTTTCGCGTCGATGCCGAACAATGAGTAGGTCAATAGTTTCGCGAGCATAAATCACGTTCAACTCAGCATGCGTTGGCAGGCGGATTCGCGGTTTCTTCCTCGACGCAGCGCGACGAGCTTTTTGGGAACCACCATTGTGCGTGGATTGAACGTTACAAGCAAGCAGTGTGATCAGGCTTATGTGTTGTCGTTGCAAAAGAAACTAGACTGGATGTGGGTGTCGAGGCGAGTGGCGGATGAGAATCTACCAGCAGGAACCGGACGCTAGCGCGTCGCGGCTGATGAAATCAGCCGATGGGCGTTAACCCAATGTCACTCACTTTACCCCTCCCCTTGGGAGGGTCGGACGCGGTAGCGGCCGGGGAGGGTTGATCGAAGTCAATCGTCTTGCGTCAAATTGCAACGCTCGTCCCTCCCCGCTCGTCCCTCCCCGCTCGTCCCTCGCGACCCTCCCAAAGGAGGGTGAAATCCAAAGTGAGTGCCGATGGGCGCTAACCCAATGTCACTCACTTTACGTGGAGTTTCGGGTGTGTAGAACCGTTGTCCCAACTGTTTTCTGCATGTGGAGGAAGCAATTGATGACAATTGTTCTACAAAGTGAGTGCCATTGGACGCGAGGCGGTCAGGCATATCAAGAGTGGTGAATCATCAGTCGGCCGCTCTGGGACTCCGATATCCTGTAGGTCCTGAATGTCGTTATCAATCAGCTCCTGCGCGGTGCCATCGTATGGTCCGTTTTGAGTCGGAATCTGCCAATGGTCCTGTCTTGGAAGCGCAATGCCCGACCCGAGGTCACTCTTCCATGACTTCTTTCTCTTTCGCGGCGGCCGTGCCGTTGACTTTTCCTTCGTACTTCTTCGTCAAGTCTTGGACCTCATGCTTTGCGTGGTCGCGTTCGTCTTCGCTCAGCACCTTTGACTTTTGCGACTGATCGGCATGCTTGTTCGCATCACGGCGAATGTTACGGATCGAGACACGCGCTTCCTCGGACAGCTCTTTGACTCGCAACACCATTTGCCGGCGCCGTTCGGTCGAAAGTGGCGGAACATTCAGCCGAATCAGCCGTCCGTCAGAATTCGGTGCCAACCCAATATCGCTCGACTGAATCGCCTTGGAAATCTCGCCGATGACTCCGGCGTCGAACGGTTTGATCACGATTTGCTGCGGTTCCGGGACACTGATATTCGCCAATTGCTTCAACGGAGTCGGCGAACCGTAATAGTCAACTCGGATCGAATCGACCAGACCCGGCGTCGCGCGTCCGGTGCGAAGGCCCTTTAACTGATCCTGAAGCACGGCAGCCGCCTTCTCCATCCGCTCTTCACAATCCAAAAGAATTTCGTCCTCGTCCATTGCAGTGTTCCTTGCCACGAATGATCCAACAACATCGACGGCCTCAAGTTAACCGATTGCTGTTCCGTTGAAAAGTACCGTCAATCACGATCACGGTACATATTATGATTGTGGCCCGCGTCTCACATTTGTTGATATGGCTCAGCTTCTTGCGTACAAATGGAATAAGCGCATGTGACGCAGCCGGCGGGCTTTTCCGCAAACTCACGAATCATCAGGGCTAGTTGCCGTAGAGCAGATCGAACGGCATGAACGATTCTCATTTTCCAATGCCTGAGAAATCGACATCGGATCGCGTGGACGCCGGCGCGGACGAAGTGTTTGACCGGTTCGCTCGTCGGCTTGTGGGGTTGGCTCGGTCGCGGCTTGATCGGAAGGTGCGACAGAAGATCGATCCTGAAGATGTTGTCCAATCGGTCTTTCGAAGTTTTTTCTCGCGGCAAGCCGAAGGGCAGTTTGACATCAACAATTGGGACGATATGTGGCATATTCTGGTTGTCATTACCGTCCGCAAGTGTGGACGAAAGGCCGACGGATTCCGAACGGCCGGACGTGATATCGATCGTGAAGTCTCGATCACTCAGCGAGACGCCGACGATGGGCCGTCACGCGAACTGGCGGGCCGCGAACCAACGCCCGATGAAGTTGCCTGTTTGATTGAGACAGTTGAACAATTGATGTCAGGAGCCAACGAAGTCGAACGCGAGATCATTCTGATGCGATTGCAGGGACACGGCCATTTGGAGATCAGCGAACAGATCGGCAACATCTCGGAACGCAAAGTGTATCGCGTGTTGGCTCAGGCCAGAAAGCGGCTGGGAATGGAATAAGCATGCCGCATTCGCCCAACACCGGACAAGAATTCTTCAACCCCGCCGATCGACAGCGCGAGGACGTTCTGTCGGAATTCGAAGAGTGCTGGTTTCGCGGTGAATCACCCGACATTCGGGATTTCCTTCAGGTCGACGCGGCAAATCGTTTGTCGTTGCTGGCCGAGCTAATCCATGTCGACCTGGAATTTCGGTTGAAGTCGGGACAGCAGACACGAGTCGAACACTACTTGGGCCAATTTGCAGAATTATCGAACGATCGCGACGCCGTCATTGAACTGATCGTATCCGAATTCATTGTGAGACAACGCCACGAGCGCGATGTTGATGCGGCGGAATACTTTCGTCGGTTTCCGGAACACGGCAGTGTGCTGCGACAGCGTTTCGATTCGGTCGGAGTTAGTATTTCCGCGGCTGCCGCCAATAACGAGGCGGTAAAACAGTCGCCACAAGTCAGTGTCAAGATCATTGCGGGCCCCCATCAAGGCGCAGCGTTTACGTTCGAGCGGCACGAGACGGTTTTGGTGGGCCGTGCGAGTGATGCTCAATTGCAGCTCGATCAAGATCCCTATTTTTCGCGATATCACTTTCGTCTCGAGTTCGTGCCGCCCAATTGTCATTTGGTCGATCTTGACAGCCACAATGGGACGCTGGTGAATGGCCAAACCGTTCAAAGTACGTTTCTGAAATCCGGCGACGTGATTTCGGGCGGAAAGACACGGATCGTGTTTACGATTCCCAATGAAGTGGCTGACCGTCAGCCGCCGGGTCAGCTCACGCCGGGTCAGCTCACGCCAAACGACAATGTTCTGTCGAACAACGCCCGACAGAATGCCGTACCGCCCAGCGCGCGGTTTGAGAACGCGGTATCCGTTCCACAAATTCCCGGTTATGAATTGATCGAAGAAATCGGCAGCGGTTCGATGGGCCGCGTTTTCAGAGCCGTTCAATCTTCATCAGGAGCCATCGTCGCGCTCAAGATTATCCTGCCGGTTCATGCGGGGCAGACCGACGCAACGCGATTGTTCGTGCGAGAGGCGTCGGTGCTGAGCCAATTGAATCATCCTGGCATCGTCAAATTCTACGAAGTCGGTTTGGCGTCGGGATATCCGTTTTTGGCCATGGAGTATGTTCCCACGATCTCGCACAACGATGTACTCGATGACCGCACGGGACTCCCCCGAATGAGAATTGCGTGCAATATCGTTTGCAATGTTCTCGAGGCTCTGAATCATGCGCACATGCTGTCGTTGATTCATCGTGACATTAAACCAGCCAACATCTTGTTGAGTCGGACCGACAAAACATTGTGGGTAAAACTGGCCGACTTTGGTTTGGCGAAGAATTATGTCACGACCGGCATGAGTTCGATTACTCAAGACGGAGACAATCGCGGCACGTTGGCTTTCATGCCCCCCGAACAAATCCGCGACTGCCGTTACGCGAAGCCGACGTGTGATCTGTACGCGACGGGAATCACGCTTTATTACTACCTGTCAGGTCGGTTGCCATTCGATTTCACATCCGCCGGCACTGCTTTCGCCGCAATTCTGAATGACGAGCCGTCGCGCTTGGATACGCACTGTCCCGATTTGCCGGCCGAACTGATCGAAGCCGTCGACCGAGCAATCTCGAAAGACCGCGGCCGGCGGTATGTCACCGCCGAAGAAATGCGAGATGCTCTGTTACCGTTCTGTTCGTAAACGCAAGTGCCAGCGACATTGTTCCGGACGCCGTTAAGGAATTGTCCCGGAACAACTTCCCGGTTTCTGAGCCGGCGGCGCTAGCCCAATGGCACTCACTTTACCCTCCCCTTGGGAGGGTCGGACGCGGTAGCGGCCGGGGAGGGTTGATCGAAGTCAATCGTCTTGCGTCAAATTGCAACGCTCGTCCCTCCCCGCTCGTCCCTCGCGACCCTCCCAAAGGAGGGTGAAATCTAAAGTGAGTGCCATTGGGCACTAGCCCACGGTTTGCAGGAGAACCGGACGCTAGCGCGTTCCGGCTGATTGTCGACAGTACTTGATCAGTCAGTGGTAAGCGGTTCGCCAGACGGTCAAGGAGCTACATACCATCTAACTCCCCGTCGCCAAACGCTGTGTAATTTCACCGACGATGGTTTTCATTGGAACGCGATCCTGAGCCAACGAGTCGCGGTCGCGGACGGTGACGGATTGGTCGGTCGCGGTGTCGCCGTCGATGGTGATGCAAAACGGAGTTCCGATTTCGTCCTGCTGCCGGTAGCGGCGGCCGATGGCACCCTGTTGTGAGTAAATGCAGTTGATCCCAGCCGCCTTGAGTTCGCGATAAATGTCCGTGGCAAGTTCCGGCATGCTTTCTTTTTTAATGAGCGGAAATACGGCGGCCTTAACCGGTGCGATCTTGGGATGGAACCGCAGCACGGTCCGTTTTTTCAGATTGCCTTTGTCATCGGGTTGTTCGTCTTCCGCGAACGCTTCGCATAGGAACGCCAACGTCGCACGGTCCGCGCCGGCGGCGGGTTCGATGACGTGCGGAACAAATCGCTCACGCGTTTGATCGTTGAAGTACGTGAGATCCTTGCCGCTGCCTTTATATTTGGGTTTGCCGTCCGAGTCGTTTTCGACAACCAATTCGTCACCCTCACGGACCAATTTGCCTTCCATGTGAGAACGCAGGTCGAAATCGCCGCGGTGGGCGACTCCCTCGAGTTCGCCGTATTCGCCGTCCGGCAGGAACGGAAATGCGTATTCGACATCGGCGGTTCCCACGGAATAGTGCGCCAGTTCTTCCTGCGTGTGGTCGCGCAAAATCAAGTTGTCGCTCACGATGCCGTGATTGACGTACCACTGATACCGTCGGTCTCGCCAGTATTTGTACCAATTTCGGGATTCGTCAGGATGGCAGAAAAACTCCATTTCCATCTGTTCGAATTCGC
>CAUZVF010000402.1:0-5881 GCA_963582955.1 Planctomycetota bacterium | reverse complement strand
CCGCGGCCCGCACTCTGGGACAAACTGTTGGCCGAACGTGTCCCCAAGGGCGACTTAATGAATCTCGACAATATCAACCTGGGGTTCATTCGGCCGAAGTCTCCGATGGACTGGCAGTTCGCGTATTGCCAAAGTCTCCTCTACGCGCAGTTCATCGAGGAACAATTCGGCGAGAAAACGATCGCGAAGCTGTTGCAGGCTTATCGCAAAAACTTGAACACGGCCGACGCGATTCAACGGGCCTGCGGCGTCGACAAGCAAACATTCGAAGCCGGATACCGAAAGTACCTGGATCGGGTTGTCGCGGAAATCAAGACGGCCCAATCGGAACCCGATGAATCGCTCGATCAATTGGAAAAAGACTACACGGCCGATCCCGAAAACTCGGAAGCTGCCGCGAAGTATGCTGACGGCCTGTTGCGGGCGAAGCAACGAGGCAAAGCACGCAAGCTGGCCTTGTCGGTGTTGGAAAAGAATAAGAACGAGCCGCTGGCGGCGACAGTGATGGCATCGTTGGAATTGCGGGCCGAAGACTCGGACTCGGCCGCCGAGTTTCTCGAAACGGCGCTCGATCGGGAAAACCCGCATCCGCGTGTGCTCGAATTGCTCGCACGGATTCGATTCCTCCAAGATCGGTTTGATGAGTCGGCGGAATTGTACGAACTGGGCCGCGAGAAGTTTCCACGAAGCACCGATTGGCTGAAGGGTTTGGCAGCCGCCTATCTGGAATCCGGCAGCGACGACAAGCTGAAGAACGTGCTGATCGAACTCGCCCGGCACGACGCTGACAATTTCACGATTCGCAAGAAACTGGCGGAGATGACGTTCAAAAAGCGACAGTTTAAGGAAGCCCGCGACCATGCACGCTCGGCGTTGTACATTGACGTGCTGGACGCCGACATTCATCGCATCTTGGCAACCGCGAACGCGGAACTCGGCAAATACGAACGAGCGATTCGCGAATTTGAAGTGGGATTGCAATTGGATCCGCAAGATATCGAAATGCAGTATGGTCTCGCCAACGCGTTCGCCAAGTCGAATAAAAAGACGGAGGCCCGCGATATCTTGGCCAAATTGTTGCGGCAAGAGCCCGACCATGACGATGCGAAAAAACTATTGAAGCAGCTTGATTGAATGAAGAGGCATTCATGAACACTGATTTGCCAGAGACTCAACGAATGGGGCTCTCGGATCTGCAGACGCTGATCAGCCGGATGTATTCCAGCAAGGACGAAGCACGTGGGCTGGAAGGCACGTTCATGTGGCTGATGGAAGAAGTCGGCGAACTTTCCGCCGCGCTGCGAGACGGAACGAAAGAAGAATTGGCCGCCGAATTCGCGGACGTTTTGGCTTGGCTGGCAACGATTGCTAACATTGCCGACATCGATTTGGAACAAGCAGTCCGCGACAAATACGGCGACGGTTGCCCAGGCTGCGGCAAGATGGTCTGCAATTGTGACGATTCCGCGAAACCTTAGCCCGTTGCCTGTTCCAGACTCGTCGGCGTTAGTCACGGGAAACCGACATTCCCGCGTGCCACGTCTCGTCCTATGATCCGTTGAACTCGCGGTTACGGCTTGTAACCGAGCACCGAAGAGGAAAACGCGTTGACGAATGGAGGCGTCATGGCTCAACGAATTTTTCACACCGTTCTTGTCACTGTGCTGTGCCTGACAAGCGAGGCTCGTACTGAAATCAGTCGAGGGTCTGACTATTTTCTTATCGACGGCGCGAAAATCCCCGTTGGAACACTTATTGAGGTTTCCGGGCCGTGTCTGGAAATGGAATTCGGCGCTCGATCCCACTACACGCGCGGACGGGCGGTCGTTCGCGGACTGCGAATCGATGGCAGGGCGAATCAGGACGGGATTCAATTTCACTTGTGCACTTCCGAGTCTCCCGGAAAACCATCCTGGAAGGAACTCGATGCACTGAAACCCGGCACGCACTACAACATCCGCGGACGGTTGATGGATGGACAAACCATCGGACCACGCAAGGCATTCAGTCTGGTGATGGATCGCGTAGAAGCCGTACCCTCCGCGCCACTTAGATTCGCGGAATTCCTCAATCGTGCAGCAACTTTCGAGGGAACAGCGGCATCAGGTGGAATTATCAAGGCGAATGGCGAACAGGCTCAGGTCGACACACTCTGCGCCTGGCCCGAGTCCATCGAAGGTAAAGACGTTTCCGTTCGAGGCACTCTTCGGTCCAGTCAAACCGGCCTGCGAATTGAAGGAGCCACCTGGAAACTCATAAAGCTTGAAGATCAGATTGGTAGAAATGTCTCCCTGGATGGGTACCTCAGTTGTTCGAACTTTGATTGGTGGTTCACATATCGCGGCACAGAGATCTATTTGACGACCGCACAAGGGCCGCCAGCGACGTTTGATCAGAACGACTGCGGCCGGCATGTGCGTGTGAGCGGAAAACTGGTCCGTCAGGATCGCCCCTCACTTGTAGGGATTGGTTGGGAATCGAGCCCCGCGCTGGTCCCCTGTTTCGTCGTACGTAGTGCATCGGTTGAGTACTTCGAAGAGGAATCTACGTGGGATGAGAAATTCGGCCCGATCTATTCGACGGTTCATTCCGTTCGAGATGGCGTTCCCGAGTTGCTTGCGGAACGGTGTTTCCTCGGGAACTCGCAGTTTAACCGGGCGACTGCTGCACTGTATGCCCGGCGAAACCGTGATGTCATCCGCGCGATCCTTGATGAGATGACGCCGAAGACTCGCGAGGTTCTGGCGCGGCGCATCGACGACGCGCGACTGCCGGAACCGATTCGCCTGCTTTATGCCGCGATGCTGGCCAGCGCCAACGACGAGCGTGGCAGGTCCTTTCTCATTGCGGCCATCCGAAAACACGACGCGGAAACGTTTCCCGACGCACTTTACTGTCTCGGTGCCTTCCCGACGCTCGCTTCGAAACAAGCTCGCGCCAAGACCGACGTTCGGTGGGCGGAAGAGACACTGATCGCACTCATGACGGATCGCAGGCCAGTGAAAGTCGGGCGTTTTTATGGCTATTCACCCAACAGGTTTACTGCCACGACCGCAGGTGCTGCGGTGTTGTATTCCGATATTCCATCCGTTTTGCTGAGCATCAATTCGACACCAGCCCGCCAAGTTCTTGTCGATTATGCCATCGCGAATCATACTGGCAACAGCGCGGTCGTTCCGGTCCTTGATGTCCTGCTTGATTCGGATCTACTGATCCCCGTTGATGATCTCGTCCGGCTCGAGCCGTTGACGAAAGGGCGATGGGAACGCCGTAACACGATCCTGTCTCGATTCCTGCGGCAAAAACAATTCGACGTTGTGGAGCGATTCCTCGATGAACTGGAATCCGGTTACGTCTACAGGGTGTTCCATGACCAACTGTCTGCGGAACTGATTGTGAAGCTTCAGTCGTGCATCCCACGGCTGACGGGAGTGGCGAAAGAGAAAGCTCGGATACTGGTCGTGCTCGGAGAGCGGGATCCTGTTCCAACGCTCATCGCGATGCTCAAGAATTCTGACTGGAAAAACAGGAAACCCGTCCTGGACGCACTTGCCCGGTTGAAGGATCGCAGGGCCGCGGCTCCTGTGGCGCGAATTCTTCGCAAGGCGCCAGACAACTACTTCAGTGCGGATCACACACGATTCAGTGACGGGGCTGTCCAGTCGGCATTGCGGGCCATTGCCAGATCGAAATCACCGCAAGCTGTCGGCGAGTTGATCGAACTGCTGCCCGTCAACCTCGCGAGATTCAGCACGCGCTCCGATCGCGCAGGCATACAAAGAACGGTGGCG
Source organism: Planctomycetota bacterium (assembly GCA_963582955.1). Classification (GTDB taxonomy): domain Bacteria; phylum Planctomycetota; class Planctomycetia; order Planctomycetales; family Planctomycetaceae; genus CAUZVF01. Next base: position 2,090 of record CAUZVF010000402.1, on the reverse strand, counting down.
ATCCATCTCATTAGACTGACTGGCGAATCATTCGGCGTCGATGCCGTCGCGTGGAGAACTTGGTATCGGCAACAGCGCGTGAAAGAAACCGAGCCTTAATTTGCCGTATGATTGGTTGAACTCGGGCGTGCCACGCATCCTCCGCGAGGCGCTACGTGCCTATTTCGATTCGGATTCGACTCCGACCGTGTTTTGCTTCCAATCAAACGCCAAGTCGAGTGCCGCGGCGGAATGTGTCAGCGCGCCGATGCTGATGCGGTCGACTCCCGATCGAGCGATCTCGGCAACGTTTTCTAGTTGAATCCCACCCGATGCTTCCAGCAGTACGGCGGGGGCATCTTGGTCTCGGATCTTGACGGCCTTTTGTAATTCGGTGATGTCCATGTTGTCGAGCAGCACGACATCGGGGTTGCCGTTCAGAGCATCTCGAAGTTGGTCGAGCGTATCGACTTCGGAGTCGACCGGGACAGCGTTATCCGTGGCATAGCGTGCTTGGCGGATCGCGGCGGCGATTGAGTGTTGCTTCGAGTTCTCGGACCAGTCCGCAAGATGGTTGTCTTTAATCAATATCCCGTCAAACAGACCCATGCGGTGATTCGTTCCGCCACCGCAACGGACTGCGTATTTTTGCAATACCCGCCAACCGGGAAGCGTTTTTCGTGTGTCGAGAATTGTGGCACTGGTTCCGCTGACGGCGTCGACGAACTTGCGAGTTACCGTCGCAATGCCGCTGAGATGCGTCAAAAAATTCAGAGCCGTTCGTTCGCCGATCAGCAGCGATCGCGCCAGACCGTGAACTCGGGCAACGACGTCGCCCGAATCGATCCGTGTTCCGTCGGTGATTGCCGTCGTCCATTCGACTTTGGTATCAAGTCTCGCGAAGACCATTTCCGCCAAAACTGTTCCCGCCAACACACCGGGCTGGCGAGCGACAACTTCGACTCGTCCTTGCGAGCGTTCGTCGATCAGCGACAGACTCGTTAGGTCACCGGCTTTGCTGAGATCCTCTTCCAACGCCAAATCGATCAGCTTCGACGCCTGTGATATTTCCAAGGACTCGAATGTTGTTACAGTCATACTTTTGGAAGCCGGGCTGTACCAGATAGACAGGAGCCGTCAATGATTGTAGGTGTCCCTCGCGAAATCAAACAGGATGAATATCGAGTCGGGTTGATCCCGGTTGGGGCCGAAGAACTAACTCGCGCCGGGCATCGTGTGTTGGTCGAGAAGGACGCGGGGCTGGGCAGCGGAATTCTTGACGAACTCTACACCGAAAACGGGGCCGAAATCGTCGACTCGGCCGACGAAATCTTTGGCGAAGCCGAACTGATCATCAAAGTCAAGGAGCCCCAGCCGACCGAATGGCCCCGCTTGCGTCGCGGGCAGATTCTATTCACGTATTTCCATTTCGCAGCCGATGAGGAATTGACGCGAAATGTTCTCGAAACGGGAGTCACCGCGGCGGCTTACGAAACGTTGCGTGGGCCCCAAGGTGATCTGCCGTGTTTGACTCCGATGAGCGAAGTCGCGGGACGGATGAGTATCCAGGAAGGAGCCAAGTACTTGGAACGTCCACAGGAAGGACGTGGAATTCTGTTGGGCGGAGTTCCCGGCGTTCCACCCGCCCACATTGCAATCCTCGGTGGCGGAATCGTCGGAAAAAATGCGGCCCAGATCGCGGCTGGGTTTCAAGCGGATGTCGTGATCCTCGATATCAATGTCGACCGCTTGCGCTATCTGGAAGACATCATGCCGCCCAACGTCAACACGATGTTCAGCGACCGGCACAACATTCGAGATCAATTGATTCTCGCCGATTTGCTGATCGGCGCCGTGTTGATCGAAGGCGCGCGGGCTCCCGTGCTAGTAAGCCGCGAGGATCTGAAACTCATGAAACCGGGCGCGGTGATCATTGACGTTGCCGTTGACCAAGGTGGTTGCATCGAGACTTCCCGTCCCACGACTCATTCCGAACCGACGTACATTGTCGACGACATCGTGCATTACTGCGTCACCAATATGCCCGGCGCCGTCGGTCGGACCAGCACGTACGCATTGTGCAACGTCACGTTTCCCTATGTCTTGCAGAT
>CAUZVF010000401.1:0-5882 GCA_963582955.1 Planctomycetota bacterium | reverse complement strand
GACTCCGCGGCTGATGGGATGTTCGGGCGAACCCAACGAAATCGGTCCCTCCCAAGTCTTGATGGCCGAGTACCACTTGCGCGACCCCTTGCCCGTCTCGTAATCGAAATAGCCACCGACCCATTTCGTGATCTTGTCGTGGAACCGGCTGGGATTAAACGTTGACCAGTGAAATTGCAAGAAACCGCAGCCGCGGTTCATTTGCTTTTCCAGCACCTTCATGCGGTCGCCGACATACAACGGATGATTGGCTTCGTTGTGATCACCTCCGTCGGTAATCATCACGATCGTGTCGGCGTCATCGAGTGCCGCGTCGTCCTTGGGCCAGCCCTTGAAATAGGCCTCGGTCTTGATGCCTTTCAAGTTCGGCGACGTGTCGAGCAGGTGTTTCAGCAGGATGACGTTCTTTTCGTATTCGTGAGTGTTCTTGCCGTGTCCCGTGATCGGTCCAGCAATCAGCACAACTTTCTTCGATGGCGGGTCGGCGGCGGATACGGTGTTACATCCCGTCGTGATCGCGAGGCACACGATAGCGGCTACGAAGCAGCGCGCCACTTGTCTTAGGTGTCGACAATTCCATTCGACATGAAGTGTCTGGAGGACAATTCGACATGGACACGCCGTGCGGCTGCTGAGATACGCCTGAGAATTTCGCATTTTGCCGAGCTACCGTTCACACGATTTCACGTCACCGACAGATTTTTGGATGATATCTTGCAACGGCGTCAAATTCCACGACGTTGAAGAATTCCATTTATGATTTGTGATGGGGTCGTTGACACGGCATAGTGAAGATAGAAACATTTCTGGACGACCACTCCGATCTGACCAAAAGCAATCGAATTTGGGGAACACGACCGATGGCTAAGAAAAAGAAGAAGGCAGCCAAGAAGCATTCGGCCAACGGAAAAAAAGTACGAATTCTCTCAATTGATGGTGGTGGAATTCGCGGCATCCTGCCGGGGCAGGTTCTTGTGGGGCTCGAACAAAAACTCAAGAAACTTTCGGGAAACGGTGATGCGCGGATTGCCGATTATTTCGACCTGATTGCCGGCACCAGCACGGGCGGAATTCTTGCGTGCGCCTACTTGCGGCCCGACGACAATGGTCGTCCGCACTTCACCGCCGAGGAAGCCGTCGAGATTTACCTCGATCGCGGCGACGAGATTTTCGATATCTCGTTCAAACAGAAACTACTTTCTCTAGGAGGCATTACCGACGAAAAATACAGTGCCGTTGAGCTGGAAGAGGCTCTCGCGGACTATCTCGATGACACGAAGCTCAGCGAATTGCTGAAGCCGTGTTTGATAACGGCGTACGACATGCGGCGTCGGAAGCCGCATTTCTTCCGCCAACACCGTGCGAGAACGATGGGAGATCGGGCGGACTTTCTTGTCCGTGACGTGGCGCGGGCAACATCAGCCGCGCCGACGTATTTTGAGGTCGCGAAAATCCGCTCGCTGTCACGGATCACTTACCCCTTGATCGACGGCGGAGTCTTTGCCAACAACCCGGCGATGTGTGCGTACGCCGAAGCAAGAATGATGGACGATTGCGGCGACGACCGCGTCGATAATCCGTCGGCGAAAGACATGATCGTTGTTTCGATCGGGACAGGCAGCGACCAGAGCCATCGCACTCGTTACGCGTACAACGAAGTGAAGGATTGGGGCAAAGCCCAATGGATCGTGCCGCTGATCGACATCTTGATGTCCGGCAACCAAGACACGGTCGACTTTCAACTCCGTGAGATTTTTAACTCGGACGAAGTCTATTCGATGAAGAATCCCAACGATGCCAAGAACCAGTATTTCCGGATCGAGCCCATGCTTGGAACTGCCTCGTCCGAAATGGACAACGCCAGTCCCGGCAATCTCAACGCGCTCGAGCTTGCGGGCATTGAGTGGACTGAAGACAGCGATAACGATGCGCTTCTTGAATTGATCGCCGGAAAGCTGATCGCGGAAGCGTGATTCATCTATTTGTCAAACGATATTGGATCTAGGCCCGCGACGGCAGCGAAGATCACTGAAATGCAAACGCAACGACCAACAACCATTGGTCACGTATTCCAACGATTCGGGTCGATCGCCTTCGAATCGCTTTTCATCCCCTTGGGTTTGTGGGGCTGCTCCCATTCCTGACCGGTTGTGTTGAGGCTTTGCAGATAGGGCTTTGCGACTTCAGGTGCCGTGGCCGTCAGATCGGCGGCCCATTCCTCGACCGGCTGAATCGGTCCGGCCCAGGCCGGGCGGTATCCTAACTGAAGCAGCTCGCGTGGTTGCGAATCCTTATTCGGATGCGTGGCATGAAATAACGTTGATGGAATCAACACGGCCGAACCTGCCGGCATACAAAGTGTGATCTCGCCGGGATGCGATTTGTAGCGAACATAGGGACTGGCTTCGGCGTGAAACGACAGATGTGATCGGGGAATGATTCGAAACGGTGCCCGGTCCGGCGTCAGGTCGTCGAGGTAATACAGCACGCGGATCAGCCGTGGACAACTGCCTTCGTATCCGAAAAGATTCGAGCCATGCGGCTGGCCATCGGTGTGCATCGAGATTCCGGGAGACCCCGGATGAGTACGTTGGAAATGGCCTCGCGTGAAAATGATATCGAGTCCCATCAGCTCGGTCAGGAATTCGATCATCGGCGGGAAACCAATCAGTTCGCAAACCGCCCGGCTGTGCCATTGCGGCTGAGTCACCGCGGTGGTCTGGTAATCGCTATAGCTCTTAGGAGTCATCTCGGCATCGGCCATTTCTTTTTTGATCGCGGCGATCGCGCCGGCATCGAGGAGCTTGGGAAAGACGACGTAACCTTCCACCTCGAAATGACGAATTTGTTCGGGCAATGTCATCGAGCCGAAATCGGTCGGGTCGACGTTCATGAAGTGGATTTCTTCGTCGGGATCGATGGCTGGGATATTTGCTTGCGTCACGTCGATACTCCTTGTGCAAATCGGACTTGCACTATTCTTTACGAAATGACGAACTGTTGCAAACACGTTGCAATGGCCATAGCCATTCACATGTCATACGCTTGAATGTCTGGCAACGGAAACCAATCGAAGGCGTTGTTGAATTGCACCATGGTCGCGCACTTGACGATCGATGAACTGCACTCCGGGCTGTCGCAGATTCGTCAGTCACCGGCAGACGACGGCGTGTTGAAGGCGATTGTCATTCGGCCGGAAACTGATGAGCGGCTATCGCTAACGCAGTGCGACATCAGTCCTGAACGCGGCGTCCACGGCGACAACTGGGCCAAAGGGTGCTGGATGTCGCTGCCGGACGGAAGCCCGCATCCCGATGTGCAAGTGGCAATCATGAATGCCCGGACGATCGCATTGCTGGCTCAGAACGACGACCGTTGGCCTTTGTCGGGAGACAACCTGTTCGTGGACCTCGACTTGTCGAATGACACATTGCCGTGCGGACAACGGATTGCCATCGGTTCGGCACTGCTGGAAATCACGAGCGTGGCGCACAACGGCTGCAAGAAGTTTGCCGAGCGGTTCGGCGCCGACGCCGTCAAGTTCGTGAACTCGGACATTGGCAAGCAACTGCGTCTGCGCGGCATCTATGCCAAAGTCGTCCGGGCAGGTAAAGTTAGCGTCGGTGATCGCATCGTGAAATTATGATCGATCGCTGGGTCTGGGCGGCAAGCGACTTTCGCGTGATGTCGCTCACGCTTCGAAAAGTGAATTAGCCCAAGTTCCCCTGGGGAACTTGGGTTAGCGTTTCAAGGTCTTGATTGCTTTCTTTTGTTTAACGTCCCATAGCTTGATCGTTGTATCCCAACTTCCGGAAGCGAGAATCGCGCCGTCTGGAGAAAACCTGACGCCGTAAACGCCTTGATCATGTCCCGCGAGCGTTGCCAGCGGTGTTCCGGTTGCGGCATCCCACAATCGAATGGTCTGATCGCCACCGCTGCTCGCCAGCAGATCGCCACTCGGTGAAAAATCAAAGTCGTTGACACTGCTTTGGTGGCCGATTAACGATCGAATCGATTTGCCACTCGCAAGGTCCCAGAACCGAATCTGTCCGTCCCAGCAACCAGTGACAAGCTGGCCACTGTCTGAAGTGAATGCCACTCCGTTGGTTGGATCGGGATGAATCAGCTTGTGAAGCTGTTTGCCGGATTCGATATTCCAGACACGAACAGTTCGGTCTTTCCCCGCCGAAGCCAGTGTCTTACCGTCTGGCGCGAGTCTCATTCCCCAGACTGAGGCCGAGTGCCCCGGCAATGTGTGTAAAAGCTCGCCGGTCGCCGTGTTCCAAATCGAAATCTTGCCGGTTCCGGACCCCACGATAATTTTCCGCTCGTCGGGTGTGATCTGAACAAGTTCGGCGCTGCCATCTTCCGTCGAAATCTCAAGTGTCGGCTTGCCGCTCTTGCTGTCGTACAAGCTGACATCGCCAGCGTAATTGCCGGAAGCGAAAAATGATCCTTTTGGGGACCATGTGGCTGCACGCACTCCGCGACGACTTGGGATCACAAACCTCGCTTTTCCAGTTTTGACATCCCAAACACGGATTTCGCCTTGCTCGTCGGCGTCCCAACCACCATAAGGCGCCACAAGCCATCGGCCATCGGGCGAAAACTCCACGAACCATGCGAATCGTATCGGCCGTTTTGGCTTGCCTTTTGGGGTTCCTCGTTTCCGGTCCGGCTTCCCGAGAAGCAAGACGCTGTTTCCGTAGAAGCCTGCTAGCTCGCGGTTTCCGGGATCGTGGTGCCATTGGTCACCGTTCACAACGAACTTGTACTCGTAGCGCCCGGGCAGCATTCCCAAAGTCTTGCGGTACCAGCCGTCTTTGTCGGGGCCGTCCAGCGGCAGGTTGGAGCTGTTCCACTGATTGAACGAGCCAGCCAGAGCGACCGTCTTGGCTTTGCCGGTTGGCCGATAACGAAACTCGACCTCAAAGCGATTCGTCGTGATGTTTTTGACGCGCGGAGGTCCGATCGTCAGATCCTGTTCCGCCAATCCTGTCACGAGGTAGCCGACCATCATTTCTTGCCACGTCTGATCACCCCAGCCGACTGCGATCTTGGGATTCGGATTGACGAGGTTGTCGGCCGAGTTGTCGAAGTGGGCGATGCAATGTAGCTTCGAGCCCGCCGGCAATTCCATCGGTTTCTTTAAGAAGTAAATGTGCTGCCAATTGAAGTCGTAGCGTGGAACGTCGAGCAATACCTCGCGGCGCTTGTCCGGAAAGATCGCTTCGAACCGAAACGACTTCCCTCGCAAATGCATATGTGGTGCGAGCGCGAGCAGCAGCGTGTCCTGTCTCATTTCGACCGAGGCTTCAACACGATGATTGCCTGCTCCCGGCGGAATCCGGAATCGATAATTCAGGGCCGCTTGAATATTGATCTCTTTGCGAACCGACTTCGGATCGGCAAAGACCAATCCTGCTTCGCTCAGGTCGAATTGTTCCGTACCAACGGGTGTGTAGTGCACTTGAAACGCCAGTTTCGAACCGGCGGGAATACGCCGCGCCATTCCATTGTGGTGATCTCCTGAGAGGATTGGCGGCATTCCGGGTGCAAATGTCGCGACCGAATTGAACAGCGCATCCTCTTCGCGATGTCGTTGTCGGTCCGGAGGAATGTAAAACAGAATGATATGGTGCACTACTGAACGATTGCCTGGTCGCGCCTCGGCCGCGATAACCCACTTGTCCTCCTTAAACTGGGGATCGACAATGAAATATTGATAAGGAACGACACCACGGGCGGCGACCTTGTATGGCTGCGGCATCCGATACACCACTTGCGGCTTCGGGATCTGCCATCCGTCAGTGAATTGTGGTGGTTTGGGTAGTTGCTTCGCGTCTCCCTTGGGCATTCCGTTTCGAATCCAAGTGTAGATC
>CAUZVF010000400.1:0-5886 GCA_963582955.1 Planctomycetota bacterium | reverse complement strand
TCAAGAAAAAAACCGTCCGAAAACATGCCAGTTCGTTTTCGTTATGGTCGCGGCACGCGTTCGAGGGATCGTCTGGCAGCGACATCGCGTCGCAGATGCTGGAAGCGGTGTTTCACGGACCGGCGAAGACCAAGAGTGCGATCGGCGCGGGAAAGTCAAAACGCCGTCACAAGAAAAAGTCGAAGTCTTCCAAACGTTCGGGTCAATCCGTAGCGGAATTGAATCGCTGGCTGTCCAACCTGAAACCGAACGAATTGGGTAGTCCTTTCGAGCTGTTGACGTTGTTGGAATTGCTCGCGCGGCGCGTTTCAGAATCCGACCCACAGACAACGTGGCTGTTGTGGCGGACAACGCTTTCTCAGGCGATTCGGTTCGCCGACGAATTGCACGAACCGGAAGGCAACTCGATCGCGGCCGATCAGCGGCTGTTGGTCACGGGCGAACTGCCATGGCAAATCGGGTTGTTGTTTGCCGACGTTGACGGCGCGAAAGAGTTGGCCGCAATCGGAAAGAAGGTCCTGCGCGGCCAACTCGAAGAGAATACCGACACCGATGGCACTCCCAAGGCCGAACTTGTCGATCGATTGCCGTTGTGGTTAGCTGCGTTGGTGCGGTCGGCGGAAGTTGCGTCGCTGTTTGACGAACCGTTATGGGACGACGACAGTGCGGAACGATTCCATGATTTGGTGTCGATCGTCGCTCCAATGTGTGGCGAGGGCGGCCGCATTGCATTGACCAACGGTGCGTCGAATGGAATGGGATCGATGCTTGAAACGGCGGCCCGTGTGGCCCGTCTTCGCAAGAACACTGGTCCTCGTGACTTGCTGCGGCAAGTGGCCAACGGCGCGCCCAAGAAAAACAGTCGGCCGAAGTCGTCCGGCGCGAGAACAAAAGGGAACTTTCCGGTCACGCAATCTGACTGGGCTCAGTTGGCCTGTCTTCGTAGCGATTGGTCGGCCGATGCCAATTCGATCGTGGTTGCCCATCACCGCCAACTGCCGCAAATCGAATTGGTGGCGGCGGGCCGCCAACTGCTCAGCGGAAACTGGGACATTGAAGTTTGCGTCGCAGGCCAGCCAGTGACGCTTGAAGATTCGTGGGATTGCGTCTGTTGGAATTCCGACGCAGACGCGGACTTCTTGGAACTTCAAATGACGACTGACGAAGATGTGCAAATCGACCGGCAAATCCTTCTGTCTCGCAAGGGCGACTTTGCAATTTTGGCGGACGGAATTTCCAATGCCGGTAACAAGCAAATCGATTATCTGTCGCGGCTTCCATTGGTGACTGGGGTCGAGGCCGAGTCTCTTTCCCAGACGCGCGAGTGCCGACTGATCGCCGACAAACGAGTCGCGCGAATGTTTCCACTCGCGTTACCTCAGAATCGCGTGCAAAGTACATCCGGCACGTTCGGTGAAACTGGCAGCCAAGTTGTCCTGACGCAGTTTTCGTCCGGTGACGGGTTGTTCGCGCCTGTTGTAATCGACTGGCATCCTCTTCGCCGCCGAGCCGACGTCGATTGGCGGACTCTGACCGTGACCGAGGACCGCGAGATTCTCTCGCCCGGAATCGCGGCGGGACATCGCTTGCGAATTGGCAAGCACCATTTGTTCGTCTATCGCAGCTTGCTGAAACCAGAAACAGCCCGAGCCGTGTTGGGGCACCACACATCGCACGAGACAGTCATCGGGCAGTTTTCAACAGACGGAAACATCCAGCCAATTCTGCTGGTTGAGTAGGCGGAACGCGGTCGGCGATCAGGGCTCAGCGTGACGGCATTACAATTCGTGCATCCAAGCTGACTGCTGCGAGCTGACTGCTGATTGCTGAGAGCTGATTGCTGAGAGCTTTTCCGGGCCTTTCAATTCACGTAACGACCCTGCATACTGGAGGTCCCTGCCAACAGCCATCAAAATCGGATTTTCTGAACCGGCACGTCCGTTTCGATTTTCACTCGTGACGACGCATCCTGAACGACAGCAAAACAGCTCAAGGACTTCCCATGAGTACCGAAACTGCCACGCAATTCGAAGAACTGCAACAGGCCGTGGACGCCGACGCGGCGCTCGACAAGCTGATCTCAATTCTGCGTGAACAGAATGAGTATCACAAATTATTCGACGCCAAGTTGATGAAGAAAAAGCACGAATTGGGACTGCCGTTGGTGCGTCCGACGTCGTTCGATGACGTGCCCGACGACAAACGCGACGAATTCGAAGAGTGTTACGTCGAGTTTGCGCGCGAGATCGGCCAAACACTATTGAGTGAAGATAAGCTGAGCGAAGCGTGGATGTACTTCCGTACGATTAAAGAACCGGAATCTGTCGCCGCGGCCATCGAGCAAATGAGCCCGCGCATGGAAGCCGACGAGAAAACCGAAGAGATTATCAATATCGCGCTGTACGAAGGTGCCAATCCCGTCAAGGGACTCGAATTCATGCTGACGTCGCATGGAACGTGCAACACGATCACGGCACTCGACCAGCAAATGCCTCAGCTAAGCGTCGAAGACCGCAAACGGGCCGCCGCGATGATGGTCAAGAACATCTACGACGACCTTTGCCACACGCTGAATCACGAAGTCCAGCAGCGGTTGGCGATGTCTCCGCCGTCCACTTCGCTGCGTGAATTAATGGCGGGCCGCGATTGGCTGTTTGAAGAGGGCAACTACCATATCGATGTCTCGCATCTCAACTCGGTCGTCCGTTTTGCTCGGTCGTTGGATGGTTCCAATCCCGAAATCGAACAGGCAATCGAGCTGGCGGAATACGGTTCGAAACTCGACCAACAGTTTCAATACGGCGGCGACCCGCCGTTCGATGACTTCTATCCGGCACACATCCATTTCTTAAAGGCGCTCGCCGGAACGGACCAAGAAGAATCCGTCGCCTATTTCCAAGCGAAACTGGACCAACAACCCGAAGAAGCGGACAAGCAAATGGTTGCCTACGTCATGGTCGACCTGTTGAATCGTATCGACAAGATGGACCAAGCGTTGGATTTGGCACAACAGCACCTCAAGGATGTCGACGAATCAACGGGCTTTTCGTTCGCGGAACTCTGCCTGGAAGCCGGCCGCTTGGACACTCTTCAACAAGTCGCCAAAGAAAAGGGCGACCTGGTCAGCTACACGGCGGCGCTAATTCAAGGAAGAGCCTAAGCGGCTGCCGCTGCGGTAAGATAGACTCAAAATGATTCCCCGATAAATCCGAATATGCGCGGACAATCCGCGAATGGTATCATGTGAATGACACCAAATGGCGGAACCGAAACACTGCCGCGAGTTCGTCCGGAGAATCACGAAATGTCTTCCAGATTTGTCGAGGTCTATCGCGCTGATAATCTCGTGGAAGCGCATCTTCTGAGTTCGCGGCTGCAAGAAGCCGGCATCAATTCGGCGGTTTCGGGTGACGCATTGCAGTCAGCTCTCGGTGCCCTTCCCGTCGGCTGGACAACATTGCCCAGAGTGTACGTGCCGGTCGAAGAGGAACCGCGAACACGGATTCTGATCGAACAGATTCAGTTGCAGCGTGAAATCGACGGACACGACTGGCCGAGTGAATTCTGGCAATGTCAGGAATGTGGCGAGACGACTAGAGTTTCATTCGAAGTGTGTTGGAACTGTAACGCGCCCATCGTTGTGAATGCCGATCACGGCACGGGCGAACAATCCGAGCGTTATGTTGGACTTTCGGCCAGCGGTCCCGAGACAGAATTCGATGAACGGCAAACACCCCGATGGCAGTTCAACCCGCGAGCCGCGTTGCTGGTGGTACTCATCATGAGTTTCTTGTCGGCCGTTTGCTGGTTGTCCCTCGGACCGAGGGGAGTCGTGGTGTTTATTGGATTGACGATTCTCGCGAACATCTTCAGCGGTTGCGTCGGATTGGCGGTGAACAGCCTGATGAAAGAAAGCGACGCAAAATGGTTCGGCCGATAATTGCCAGACGGCAGCTGAATATAAAAATCTAGGCGAGCGGCGGACGTGAGTCCGCCGGCTAAGACCTGCCGGCAAGCTTACGCATGCCGCTCGCCAGCACTCTGATGTTCTCCTATAGTCGCGGTTTTGGTGGTTTGATTGCGGCTTGCCAGGGGACAACGCCTTTGGCTTTGACTTTGCGGCGGTAGACTTTGTCTCCGCAGGTGACGTACAGCGTGTCGAGGTCCGGGCCGCCGAAGACGACGTTCGACAGCCAGGCGTTTTGTGGTTTGTGAAGAATCAGATGGCAGCGGCCCAACTGGTCGAAGACTTGCAAGCCCAGACTGGTGGTCAGATACAGCCGGCCCTCGGTGTCAACTGTCATCCCGTCAGCTCCGCTTGATTGGGCATCGTCGGGCATGTGGACGTGTCCGTAGCGCTGCTTGTGCTTCAGCGATCCGTCGGATTGAATCTGGTACGAGAAAACAAATCGGCCACGCGTGTCGGACACGAATAGCAATGTGTGGTCCGTTGACGTGATGACTCCGTTTGGAAAACCAACGCCTTCATCGACGATTTGTCGTTGACCATCGTTGTTGACAAACCACACTTTTTTGTTGTTGGGATCCGTGTAATAGCTCCCGAACGGCAGATTGACGATGTCGTTTGACGGAGCGTTGTCGATAACAGTTTCCGACGTGCCGTCTTCGTCGTACCGCACAATCTGTTTGTTTCCGTTTTGGCAGGCGTACAACTTGCCGTCCACGCCGAACATCAAACCGTTGACGCCGGGGCTGTTCTCGGCAAAGACTGTGACCTCACCCTCTTTATCAACCTTGTGAATCCGTCCGTTGGGGATGTCGGTGAAGAAGACCTCACCGTTGGCGTTGACCGCCGGTCCTTCAGTGAATCGGTGGCCTTCGCTGACCAGTTGCCAGTCTTCGCCCGGGATGACGATGTTTGTGCGTCGGTTTGCGGCGACACCCGATTTGATCGGCTTGGGATAATCCCGCCACAGCCATCGCAACGCGTCTGGCATGATGGCGGTTGAGTGCTTCGCGTTATGGCCGCCTTCTCCCCACACGTGCTTCACGTCGTAACCGGAAAACGTTAGAGCCGACAGCATTTGCTGGTTCGCGATCCACCAGCTACCGCCGTAAAGATCCAAGTCGTTGCTGCCGTCTTGCAAGAAAACGCGGATTGGTTTCGGCTCGAATTTACGGATCAGAGCCGGATACTCGTTGCCGCCGCGCAGGCTGACATAGGTACCGACTGTGCTCAACACGCGACGGAATGCGTCGGGGCGTTCCCACGCAACCGTGAAAGCACAAATCGCGCCGGAACTCGATCCGGCAATCGCCCGGTCGTTGGGATCGTCACTCAGGTTGTATGTCTCGCCGACTTCCGGCAGCATTTCCTCGATCAGAAATCGCGCGTAGCGGCCGCCCATCGCATCGTATTCAAAACTGCGATTGAATCGTGGCTGAGCGTCCTTGTTCGGCGCGGGGACAACTCCGGGACTGATGAAGATTCCGATCGTGACGGGAGCTTCTTTCTTGTGAATCAGATTGTCGAGGACCGTCGGAATCTTCCATCCCTGAGCCCGCCGCAGGCCATCTTGCACGACCAGTACACAAGCGGGTTTCTTCTCATCGTACTGAGCCGGCACGTACACGGCGTAATCACGCACGGTTCCGGGATAGATTTTGCTCTTCCATTGAAACGGACCCTTGATTTCACCTTTGGGAACTCCATCTTGCGGCATCGAATCGGGGCTGACAGAGTACGATTCCTCCGCATGTGCCCGTGCAACCAACGCGACGACGGCAATCAGACAGACGAGCATTTGGTGTTTGTGCATTGATGTTGGCTTTCTACTTTGATTGCTGCAGCAGCGCTCGCATGTATCCAACCGCAAACGCGACGTATTGTTTCGGCAACGGTTTGTCGCCGACGATTCGCATGGG
>CAUZVF010000399.1:0-5891 GCA_963582955.1 Planctomycetota bacterium | reverse complement strand
TGTTATCCTCATCACCCAGGCCATCGGCTTCCAATCGTTCCAGCAAGTTTTGGTGTACAAGTGAGAAAGGCATCGCAGCTCCGCAGTCAGCTCCAGCACTAAGAATCAACCGGACATCTTTCAAATGCTGCGACAGCCGCGCTTCGGTGCTGAAGTCTCGTTCGAGCATCTTTTGGCCCTTGGTGTCCATGACGCGAGAATACGTTGGACCAGCTTTCAAGATGTCGAGTGTGGCCGACGGATCAAGTCCGAATTTCCGTGCGAACCCCAATCCTTCCGCTAAGACAGCCCGATTCAGGCCCAGAACGAGATTCAGGGCCAATTTCATCCGAGCACCGCTGCCGCATGGTCCCACGTAAAACGATTGACGGGCAAAGCTGTCAAGAATGTCGCGGCACTCTTCGAAAACACTCGGCATGCCACCCACCATCACAATCACATCACCAGCGAGAACCTGTTTGCTCGATCCGCCGACAGTTGCGTCGAGATAATCGATCCCGATCTTCGCCAGTCGTTCGCCAAATCCGGCAACTTGTTCGGGATCGCCGGTTGTTGTGTCGACGATTATCAATCCGGATCGAAGCGGATTGGCAACTTCGTCAAGAACGTCGGCGACTTCTACCGAAGTCGGAAGGCTCAAGACGACACGGTTGCACGTGGCGACTACCTCGTCGGCGGAGTCGACCGCGCGTCCGCCCGAACACGCGAGATCTTGGTTCCGTGATCGAGCAATGTCGAAGCCAACAACATCAAAACCGGCATTCAAAAACCTCTCGGCCATTGCCGAACCGAGCAATCCCAATCCGATCAGCCCCACCTTTTTTCGTGTCATCGTTTTCGCCCCACATGACAACCTGTCGCCGACGATCATAACCTTGGCCGACGACAGTTAGAATGGATTCGTCCGCGTCGTAACATCGTGGTGTTCAACGAAAACACGGCGATCAAGGCGTCAACGAAAAATCCACGATGACCGGCAGGTGATCTGATGCCAAATCCTGTCCGATTTTTCGGTCTCGAACAAAGATTCCCGACGAAACTAAACAATGGTCGATCGGAATCCGTGACGGCCAGCGTCGCGCGGGCCACGATGGTTGGATACCGTGCCCTAATCGACTGTCGCGGAGCCCCGAATTCGTGATCAAGTCATCGAAGAACGGTGACCAGGACGTGATGTTCAAGTCGCCCAGCACGATGACTTCGTTTTCCTGTCGTGAGCAGTACTCGGCGAGGTCTGACAAGTGCTGATTCCGTTGAGCTGCATAGCTGGGGCTGATCGGCGGTAGCGTATGCGTCGCGACGATTGTCAGCGGCCGTGGTCCGCGATCGATTCGAGCAACGATTGTCGGACCGCCCGCGCCGGCAAACTGGAATTGCTCGAAACGCGCAATCGGCACGCGGCTGAACATGGCAATGCCGAAAGCACCCGGCCGCGGTGTGATCTCGAAATGAGGGTACGCGGCCTTCAGTGGTTCGAGTGATCGAGCCCACGAGTTGTTGACTTCCAGCAGCACGACAAAGTCGGCATTAGTGTTGGAAAGGAACTCCACGACACGGGTGTGGTTGGTGTTTGCGGTATGAACGTTGAACAAAACGACTCGCCATTGCCGCTGTGATTTCGAGGAAGCGGGCTGTTGGGTGTCGGAAATCCAAAACGGCAGAAGCGACAGAACACCAGCGACGGCCGTGATTCCCGAAAAGCAAGCTAACTTGCCGCGTTTTCCGCACGCGAGCACAATGCCGGCCAGTCCCAACAAGACGCAATACTGAACACGAAAGTGGCTCAACAATTCGAAAGCCCATCCAAGTCGGCCGAGGAGTCCCGCGACAGCGAAAAAAATGATCGACACGGTCGCGACGCTCAGAAGCCTCCAAGCCCAGATGCGAATGCGGTGAAATTGTGAAATCTCGCGATCTGATTGCTCGTTCGATGTCATTTATGGCCGATAATTCTGTTGATTGGCGAACGTTGCGGGGTTCGAGGGCTCTCCTATAATACACCGCTTCATCAAACCGGGCCGAGCAGATCGGCCGACTAGCAAGATAAAGGCTCATCAAGGTGCTACGAACACACACTTGTGGCGAACTGCGATCCGAAAACGTTAGTCAAACGGCAACGGTTTGCGGTTGGGTTGCCAGTTACCGCGACCACGGCGGATTGGTTTTCATCGATCTTCGCGATCGTTACGGAATCACTCAAGTGGTCTTCAATCCCGATGAAGGCGACGAGATGCACTCAGTCGCCCGGACTCTGCGGAGTGAAGACGTTATCCGTGTCACGGGCGAAGTGCTCAACCGTCCGGATGACATGATCAATTCCAAGCTGGACACCGGCGAAATCGATATCCGGGCCAAACAGCTTGAGATCTTGAACAGGAGCAAGACGCCGCCGTTCGAACCCAGCACGACGGAATTGCCCAACGAAGAATTGCGGCTGAAATATCGATTCATCGACTTGCGCCGGCCCGCGTTGCAACAGGCGATGATCTTGCGGCACAAGATCGTGAAACTGACTCGTGACTATTTCGACCGGAATGGATTCCTCGATATTGAAACTCCGATGCTGGGCCGCAGCACTCCTGAAGGCGCCCGCGACTATTTGGTTCCCAGCCGTATTCACGAGGGATGCTTCTACGCGCTGCCACAATCGCCACAGATTTACAAACAAATTCTGATGGTGGCCGGATTCGACCGATACATGCAGATCGCCCGCTGCTTTCGCGACGAAGACCTACGAGCCGACCGGCAGCCCGAGTTCACTCAGATCGACGTCGAAATGTCGTTCGTCGAGCGTGACGATATTCTTGATACGATCGACGGTTTGCTGGCACACGTGTTGAAGGAAGTTCGTGGCGAAGAATTGGAATTGCCCGTGCCACGCTATTCCTACCACGATGTGATGGAACGATTTGGCACCGACAAACCCGATTTGCGGTTTGACATGGAATTGGTCGACATCGGAGAAATTGCCGGCGCATGTGATTTCGGAGTTTTCAAGAGTGTGATCGCAAGCGGCGGACGTGTCCGTGGTTTGAATGCTAAACAGGCCGCCGAGAAATACAGCCGGAAGATCATTGATGGGCTGACCGAATTCGTTGGCGAATATGGAGCCAAAGGGCTGGCCTTCTTCCGCGTGAAAGACGGGCAACTCGATTCGCCGATCGCCAAGTTTTTCTCGGAAGAGCATCACAAGGACATCATTGAAAAACTTGGTGGCCAGGACGGCGATCTGCTGTTCTTTGTCGCGGACAGAGAATCCGTGACGTCCGCGGCGTTGGCCGCATTGCGAAACCGGTTGGGCGCGGAACTCGAATTGTACAATCCCCGCGAGATGAACACATGTTGGATTATCGATTTTCCGCTGGTTTCGTGGAACGAAGAGGAAAACCGCTGGGATGCCGAGCATCATCCGTTCTGTAGTCCAGTTGCCGAAGACCTTCCCTATTTGGAATCCGATCCCGGCAAAGTGCGGGCTCAATCGTACGACCTTGTTTGCAACGGATACGAAGCCGCCAGCGGCAGCATTCGTATTCATGATCCCGTCGTGCAGCAAAAAGTCTTCGATTTGATGGGCATCTCGGCCGAAGAAGCCGAAATGCGTTTTGGATTCCTGTTGGAAGCGTTGCGCTACGGAGCCCCGCCGCACGGCGGCATCGCGTTGGGTTTAGACCGCTGGGTCATGCTCTTCTGCGGAGACGATAATATCCGAGACGTGATTGCGTTTCCCAAAACGCAAAGGGCGGCCGATCTGCTCAGCGAAGCTCCGTCGGCCGTCGACGCGCATCAGTTGCGCGATTTGAAGATCAAGCTCGATATCTCCAAGTGATGTCGCTCACTTTCTAGCGCGGCCGAATGCCGCAACCAAAGTCGCCTTTCGCTCCGCGAAAGTAGCGCCACTTTCGCGGAGCGAAAGGCGACAGAAAGATGCGAGCTCTCGTGCGCGTATGACTCAATGAAAGACTCTAACTCACCCGTTGGCGTCGTGTCTTGACGCCCAGCATGATCTCGCTTGCGACGAACCCGGCGGACACGCTGCCCAACAACACCAACCAAAACATCCAGGGCGGAGCGTTCTCGAATCCGTTTCGTAGATTCATTCCGAAGACGCTGGCGACGGCCGTTAACGGCAGAAAGATTCCGGCCAATGTATTCAATTTGTGACTGGCCCGTTGCAATTCCCGGCTGTTCGCCGCTTGGATTTCTCCCTGTTTGGCAATGTAGAATTCCAGTGCGTGCCGCGCGTCGAGTTGCAGCAATTCACACGCCCGCGAAATATCGCTTGCCTGGTCACACAGCTTCTGCAGCTCACGCCGTCCGTCGTGCGATTCCACGGAATCACGTGCATGCGCCAGTGTGTCAAACAAGTTTCTTGCCGCACGATTCAATGGGCCAATAGATTCGAGGATGCAGAACTTCTCGCTGGCTGAGTCGGCCGACTCATGCTCTTCACCCAGCCGCTCGACCGTCTTTTGGTAAGCTTCGATCAGTTGCTTCAAGACGTTCAATGCGTTGCCGCGCCCGTTAAATGACCACTGGCCTTCAGGGTTTCGCCAAAAGGCAATGCCTTCCCTTTGATGCGACCGCGCACGCGGCACTTTGTGAACCACGATGACGACGTGCCCATCCGCTTCAAGAGCCCGTTGTCGCCCCGATTGATCACCCAATTGAGCACGAATCGATGCGGGAATATCCCAGCCTGGTGGAACCACCTTCATTGTCTTGCCCTCCCAATTCGAGAAATGCGGTCGGCGATTCCTCGTGAAACGCCGGTTTTGAAAGGGAGATCATGAAAACCGAGCCGATTTCGCGCGGAATTCGATGGTTTTCAGCAAGTCGGGCCGCACAACAGACTTGAGGAAACTTCGGACCGAGTGTGAGGTCTGATATCGAGCGACTAACGAAACAATCAGAACGACCGTTGCGATGCGAAATCAGCCATTTCTTCCAGGATTTGACGCGCTGGGGAATCGGGGAGGCGATGCAGGTATTGCCGAGCCTCGTCGGCAAACTGGTTGGCTCGCTGTTGTGCGTAGGCGACCGCGTCGCTCTGTCTGAAGTACGGTTCCAATTCGTGCCAAATGCGTTCGTCGGTTCGTTCGAGCAATTCGCGGATGCGGACACTGTCGTCGGGCTCGGATTGCTCGATCAAGCGGATCAAGGGCAGCGTCAGTTTTTGCTGCGTGAGATCAGTACCCAATGACTTGCCGATTTGTTGTTCATTGCCAAACACATCGAGCAAGTCGTCGGCGATCTGAAACGCGATGCCAAGGTTGCGCCCATACTGATCCAAGGCATCGACGGTATCAGAATCGACGTCAGAGAATTGGGCTCCCAACCGACAACACACCGAACACAGTTGCGCGGTTTTGCCTTCGATGATTCGCAAGTATTCCGATTCCGTCAAATCGAGATTGCCGCGTTCGTGAATCTGAGACATCTCGCCAATGCAAACGACATTCGTCGCCCGGCCGATCAGCCGGCAGGCCAGCGTGCTTTCCAGACTGCTGGCCAGGTGAAAGGCGTGTGTAAACAAATAGTCACCGAATAGGACACTCGTTTCGTTGTTCCAACGCGTGTTGACGGTCGCAACGTGCCGGCGCGTTTCGGCTTCGTCCAGCACGTCGTCATGCACGAGCGTTGCCACATGGATCATCTCGACGACGGCCGCGAGTACCGCGTGATCGCGTTTTAACTCGCCACAAGCCCGGGCCGTCAACAACAACAAAATCGGCCGCAATCGTTTTCCACGAAATCGCGTGATCTGAGACAGAATGTCGGTGACGTAGGGATGGCCGCATTCCAACTCTTCATAGAAGATTTGCTCGGCCTGTTTCAGGTCGTCGCCAATAAATTCGTGAACCCGTTCAAGCAGGTCGTTTCCCGCGACTTTT
>CAUZVF010000398.1:0-5896 GCA_963582955.1 Planctomycetota bacterium | reverse complement strand
AGGCGGCAGCGCCGCGAGACCTTCATTTCCTCGCCAATCGACTATCCACTGCGGCCTGTCCGCTCGGATTGAATTCGACCACGAGGCCTCTACATCAGCATACATGCTATCATTTGGCCAATTTTCGAGTTGAAATTTCCAGACCGGAAAATAGTATTCCCGACCATTACTTGGCAGACCGTGAAAGAGGTATACACGCGCGGGTCCACCTCGGGGATTGATTCGAATCTGGAAATCATGCGGTTTCCAGTTCGGTTCGCTTTCGTTGATCAAGGCGACCTCGAGTTGTAGTCGCCCGTTTCCGAAATCCGCGCGCATGATCCGCAATAACGTATGAGTTAACGGATTGCGAACATCAGCAACGTCATTCGACAAATTCAGCGGCGGGTAAGTCAAACCGTCCCCTTGAAAGAGCAATACGTGCTTTTCTCCACCCTGAATCGAGATTTGTGATCGTTCCGCAACCATCTTTTGACGGCTGTCAAAGATTCTGACATCATACATTCCCGCCGGTATTTCGATCGGCTCATCCGTGAATCCGAGTGTTGCTGTGTGCGAGCGTTGCGAAAGTCGATTGTCCTGGCGAGATAAGATTTCGAAGTTATAAACTCCAGCCAGTCCAAAGACACTTTTCAGCAGTTCATCCGAACGATTGGCCTGGACGGCAGTCCCATTTGTCACCGCGGAGATCCGCTGCAGTTGCTGAAATCCCACAGGGTTGGTTTGAAATCCGATCGTGTGGACTCGAATGTTGCTGCCGCGATAAGCTTTCTGCAGTTCATTGATTCCTGGCTTCAGTCCCACCTTGGCCCAGTTGTCGGCACCATCCGAGACAACCACCACGATTTTATCGCTCTCTTCGACTTGGGCAAAATCATCTCGTGCCTGGATCAATGCTTGAAATAGTGGCGTTTCTCCTTTCCCTGTTAGCTTCGAAACCGTGTCAAGGAATTCCTTTCCGGGAAACGGTTGGATCGGCAAAACAAGACGTGTATCTTTACGAGCAGCCGCTTCGGAATCGCGGTCCTTCTTCTGCCAAACGACCTGATCGCCGAACAGGCGAACTCCAACATTCAGGCCGCTCTGGGAGACAGCGTTCGAGAATTGGAGCAGACTGTCTCGTACCGCCTTAATTCGATTGTCCTCGTTCATACTCCGCGAACAGTCAAGTACAAAAAGGATACTGGAAGCTGGGGGTTTGATTTTTGCCCAGCGAACGACGAGTTGGGCTTGGTTTGTTGGCTCGGCTCGATACTCAATTGTTGGTCCAGATACTTCACTTGCGACCAAAACAGGTACGCTCAGCCGACTAACATGACCGCGGAAAAAGATTTCAGCGTCGAGTTTCGTTTGTAATCCGTCGTCCGTCGATCGTGCAATTTCGTATGAATAGGCAAACGTTGCACTTTCGTCCGACAATCTCTGCTTAACCGTCAAGTCGTCTGTGTTCACCGAGCAGGTCAAGCGTGCGATTCCATGCGGTAATCCTGGCGACTTCTGGAATGCAAATCCGACGCTCTCTCGATCCGTGCCGCGGAACACGACTGTTGCCGGATGCGATCGCAGCAATCCGCCACTGTCGTGACGATTGAATCGTTTTTCCATGGCTTCTAATTGGGACAGTCGATTTTCCAGCGATGTTGTTTCTTCGCCCGAGAACGGCGACACATCTTGGGCCCTTTGCAAGTAGCGGTTCGCGGTTTTTGCAAAGTAGCGCTGGTTCGAGTTTTTGGGCCCCGACCAGAAATCGTCAGCTCGCCGAAGCCCCTGCCAGATAAGAAATCTCGCTAGGTCGCTCCGTTTGCGCACTTGTATCGGAGTTGTCGAAGCGTTTGGGAATGAGGAGTCGACAAGATCAACATCGAGAATTCGGCAAGCCAAGTCCGCTGCGACTACATCTTCACGGGAGTGATTTGCAACAGCAGTCGCATAGTTTCGGGACCACAATTCGGCACAAAGTGGGCTGTATCGAGAATGGCGTTCATCAACGAATCGCCGCGGCGCCGCCCCCACGGCGAATAAATCAAAATACGCCAAGACCAATTGGCGAATCGTTTCAATATATTCTTCGGCACTGCTATTGGTCTCGGCAGAAGTGGTGGCATCGTTTGGAACTTGCAAAACCACGGAATTGGCGGCGATAGGTCTTTGTGACCGGCGTAAGAGCTGAATTCGGTTAGCGGCCAACTGCTGGGGCGTCTCTGAATCATTGCACGCGAACGGCACACTGAGAAGTGCATCGATATGGCGCCAAGCCTCTTCGGAACCCACCTCATCATTTTCGATCGATCCGATCAGTGAGTGGATTTCCGCGTCGACTCGCTGTACGAGATTACTTCTCGTTTCGATAAGTTGGCTGGTCAACGCGGCGATGTCGGTCAATGTTTTACCCCGCTTCGATGCATCCCAAACAGCCGGACCAGAATTCAAATGCACGGACAACTTGCGAATAGCGACTATTAGCGAACTCGTTTGCTGAGTCAAATACTGATGAAAGCTACGATCGTTGGAATCTACCTCAACTGGTTCCCAGGTGCGCTTTGCGGCAACTTGAAGAAGATAGGGCAATTCGGCAATGATCTGTTCGCAAATTTGCACTGATTCCGCGAGGCGCTTGGCCTGCCGGATTGACTCTTCGTAGAGTTTGCTTTCGTCCTCGACCGCGTCGATGTCTTCTCCGATGACAATGGTTCTTTCCGCGGAGCACAAGAAGCGGTCTTCACGAAAACGTTGGTGAGTGTCCGCCTCGTCAACCAATGTCTGAAGCAAAGGAAAAACTTGCGGTGAATACCGTCCCGCCGCTACGGCAGCCTGTTCACCAATTTCACGCAACCGAATTAGTTCAGCAGCCCGTTGCGAATTACGTCTTTGATCGATTGGCGGTTTCACATCCGGCCAATTCTCAGCCATCATGCGCGCCAATTCCGCTTCACACGGCAATGCAGAAAGTGAGTAACTACGTTTCTGCAACATCCTGCCAAACTTGACAACCGAGAGATTCCCTTGAACGACGTCCTGAATCAGCGAATTGACTTGCGACGGTGAGAGTGTCCTCGGCAGACTTTGCGGTTTGTCAGCGCTGGGACGATCACTCTCCGATTTTTGCTTGGATTCCGTTGGCTTCTTTTTCTTATCGTCACTCGCAGAGTTCTTACCATCGGGTGTGGGACTCGCGTCCGCGTTGTCGGTTCCTTCAGACTTCTTCTGATTGCCTGGCTCGTTGGACTTTCCGTTCGTATGTTCTTTGGCTCCAACTTGTTCGCTCTTGGTGGATTCTTGTTTGTTCGCTTGGTCTATGCCGGCCGCCGACTTGATCGCTCCTTTTTGTTGATCCGCCATCGTGTCCTTCGTTTGGTCCTTCGACCGGTCGATCTCGTGCTCCAAGAATCGTAACATGGACAATGAGAAGGCTTCCTGCTGAAACAAAGGACTTTGTTTTGCCTTCGATAAATCATTCGTGCGGAAAGGAACCTTTTGCAGTTCGTCACGGATTGCTGCAAAGTCGGCCGCTCGAAAAAATGCATCAGCCCGAAGAAGACTAGCTTCCAACTTTCGCCACAAGTGGGGCGCATAATGAACGGGCCGCGGTTCCTGACGTGATAAGGTGTAGTAGGCTGCCCATGCGGTCTGGAGTTGATGAAGAGTGCTCTCCGTTTCATCGTCGGAAGAAGAGCCTGGCGCGCCATCGTATATCCGTGCTTGTGGATCCAAAGCTGCCAGCACCACGTCGTCAAAATCAGCGTTCTGTGAGAGAAGCACGGGGAGTTGCCGATCAGCCCGGTTTCTCTGAACCCAGTCTGCAACATTTGCACGAACATAGTTGAACAATTCTTGCAATGTGATCCGGCCATCTGAGTTTCCGATTTCAGAGTCGGCAGCGCCCGAGATTCCACGTAGGAAGTAGTACCCAAAGCAAGAATGCCGCTTCCGATTGTCCGTCCAAGTAATCTCGTCGTCGGAACACGACAGCAAAACAAACAAATCACCGTACTTGTCACGGTGGAGCGTCAACAGATCCTGAACTGCATCGACAAACTGGTTTCTCAGAACTCCCTTCGGCCAGAAATGGTCGAGACGCTGGCAGTCAAATACTACAATCTTTTGGTCGGCCTTGGATTTTGCCACGGCGTCCAACAATTGGCTGACGGGCACGACACGGTCAGCGTTGAAGCTGTCCTCGCCAAAGCGGATCGAGAAGTCGTCAGGCAAAAGGTAAGGTTCAAGACGGGTTCCCTCGGTTTGCGCAACAGCCAGACCCAACGCGTTCACGTAAACTAGGTTTGTCGTCTTTTGCCACGAAAAGAAGGATGTCGGTTGATCGGATTTCGAAATGTGTTCAATGAGAGACTCTAGCTCATCGTAATTCAGACTAGTCGAATCGGCTCGTGAGACGTCAAGAATTCTCTCCAGGTCTGCCAAGCGTTTTGCGTCATTCGCTGCAAACGTGTTGGGTGATAACCATGGTTGATGGTATTCACAACTTACAATTGTCAAAACGGGACGTCTAATCGGGTCTAACCATTTAACCACCATGACGAGCAGGCCCAATGCAGACATACAAAGCAGGAACAGCACGGGACCGCGCAGAAACCGCAACTGAGATCGAATGCGTTCCGATTGCCGGACGATTCCGCCTCTCCAGCCTTCCTTTCGTCGTTCTGCCATCGCAAGTAACTCCGAATTAATCCAATTTTGGCAATGCCATTTGTGACCTATACGCCACGGCCAATTTGAGACAGACGATTAGGGAAAACATCATCTGATGCAGTGTCCGCGAAGCAGCTCACCACAGAAGAAGCCGACCGATGTTGATCGCGTCATATGTCAACAGTAAGAGAACGATTCCCGCAACGAGTGACGAAACTGTCTTGAGACGCCGGTTGCGCCGTAATGACTGTTCATTCCAACCAACGACTTCGTCGTGGTCAGCCCGCAATTTTGCAGCAACTCCATCGAAGAAGGTCAACCCGGCCTGGCCGAGTTCTGCGAAGTAAACGCCCCCAAAATAGAACTTTTCCGAAATATCTGCCGCAAACGCGTTGGTAAGCACGCGACAAAATTCGTCTGCAATTCGGTGGATCGAGTCGTGGAAGCGATATAACGTGCCATTGGACGCGTTCGTACGATCCGCAGCAAAGAACCCATAGATTTGTTGGCGGAAAAACTGACAGAGCCAAGTATGCAGCTTTGAATTATCCGATTCGACATGCTGTGTAAATGATGGCATTGTACATCCACAACGGCGTTGGCGGCGGGAGTCGGGAAATCGGCGGATATAAGATTGGAATTCGGACCATCGTTCAATTCCATGAAAGACAACCAGACACATGCACTTGATACCGAGCGAATTCTGAGCTGCGACCATGTCGATTTTGACTGTATCGGCGAGCGCAGTCTTCGTAGGATCACGAGCCCAAGCATAAGGAATTGTGACTAAAATGCCGTTGATCGGAACGACAGGATTTCGAATCTTTCGCAATAACTTGCAGAAGTATTGCATTCGCCGATACGCTTGCTCCTTTTCCGCATAATCCAGCTTGACTCCACTCCCGGAACTCTCCGGAGTACTCGATTGCTCGAGTTCAGTCGCGAAGCCTGACTGATGACTGATCGCGGAAACGCCCGGAACCGTTACCCAAACCGCATCGGCATCCCCAAACCAATGGACGGGGAGTTCCGCGCCATTCACTTTAATTTGTTCACCAACAAACGATGACTTCAACAATCCTTCCTCAACTTCGCGATCTGACCCGATTACTAAAAACAACGGGCTGTCGCGGACGTTGATCCGTGCATTCATCGCCGCATCAAGCCCAGCTTGAACAGCCTCACGAATGTCAGAAAATTCCCCGACTTTCTTCGGTAACTGCTTCAACAGAAACGTGAAAAGACGAAT
>CAUZVF010000397.1:0-5904 GCA_963582955.1 Planctomycetota bacterium | reverse complement strand
CTTTTCCGTCCGACGAGGATATCAAACAGCAGTTGCTGGCGTTGGAACAAGAACAGGCGTAAGCGGTGGCATTGCGACTTGTGATGATGGGAACCGGCGGCTTTGCGTTGCCAACGCTGCGCGGTCTTTACGACACGGCTCACGAGGTCGTCGGTCTGGTCACTCAGCCAGACCGTACCGGCCGTGGGCACCACCGCCACGTCAATCCAATGAAACAGACGGCCGTCGAACGCGGCACTGAAGTCCTTCAGCCCCAGAACGTCAACGAACCGGAATCGCTCGATCATCTCAGGAATTGGAATGCCGACCTATTCGTTGTCGCGGCTTACGGACAGATCCTCTCGGCCGATCTGTTGTCGATTCCACGGTTGGGCGCCATCAATGTGCATGGGTCGTTGCTCCCCAAGTATCGCGGAGCCGCTCCGGTTCAATACGCCATTTGGAACGGCGAAAGCGAGACGGGGATTACGATCTTCCAAATCGAACCGAAGCTGGATGCCGGGCCGATGCTGGCCATCGAGAAGACACCGATCGGCCCCAAGGATACGTCGGGCGAGTTGCTAGAACGCCTCGCGACACTCGCGGTTCCGCTGACGGTGCGAACCGTCGATCAACTTGAATCCGGCACGACAGAAGCAATTTCACAAGAGTCGGCGGATGTGACGCGCGCACCGCGTTTGAAGAAATCAGACGGCCTAATCGATTGGTCGCAATCATCGACCCAAGTCGACTGCCAGGTTCGCGCGATGCAACCTTGGCCAAGAGCGTCAACCTACATTCAAAATCCGAAACACGGAACAATTCGTTTGATTGTTCTCGACGTCGACCGCACCGATGTGGACAGCGACGCGGATCCGGGAACAATCGTTGCCGCAAACGCTACCGAGTTGATTGTAAAGACGGGGGATGCTGCCGTCCGAATCAATCGCGTGCAGCCCGAAGGCAAGCGGCCAATGACTGCCGAGGAATTCCTGCGGGGCCGCTCATTGACCGTTGGAAATCAATTGGTGGATGACGCGACGGCCGACACGCCGTAGCGTCAATGCGATTTGTCTCCACCGGCCCCCCGGGGGCTGTTGTTGAATCCCCACCAACCCCGCGTCGGTGGGAATATGACTCGAAATCTCCCTGAATTAGCGCAGAACGTAAGTCACGTTCCGACTGACGCAGGGTCGAAGCATTCGATTCGCTATTGCTCCAACATTTGGATTCTGACAAACTCCTCGCCCTCATTTGTTTGTCCGTCGGATCGCGCTCCGGTCGACGACGAGAAAGCGTAATGCCGGCACGCCGGTGTCTTAGGTCGACAATCGAGACGTTGATTCACATGGCCTTCAATCGGCTCATACAAACCCACCTGCTTGCCCTCGCGCTGACTGTTGGCGGATGTCAAACGACGGCGCATAACACGGTGCGTTTGCCAGCGCGTCATTCAGTGCATTCGGATCAATTGTTGGTTCTCAGCGACGTTCAATTGGATAAAGAACATCCATTGATCGCCGATTTGATTCAACTCCGGAAAGACGTCGGTCGGATCCTCGAACTGCCGATGAAAGGCCGGCCCGTCGTTGTCTACCTGTTTCGCGACCAGAAAAACTATCGACGCTATCTTCATGTGAACTATCCCGGACTGCCGCCACGCCGTGCCTACTTTATCGGAACGCCTGACGAATTGGCCGTCTATACGTTTTGGGGCGCGCGAATTCAGGAAGACTTGCGCCACGAGTTCACACACGGCTTGCTGCATTCCAACTTGAGGTATGTTCCGCTGTGGTTGGATGAAGGTTTGGCCGAATGTTTCGAGGTCACCGGCCCTCAACCACAAAGTATCAACGCCAATTACGCGAACCGTCTGGCATCGGCCATGGTCGATGGCTGGCGTCCCGGCTTGCGACGGTTGGAGCGTCTTGAAACCGTCCGCGAGATGCGACGTGACGACTATCAAGAAGCTTGGGCGTGGATGCACTACATGCTGAATGAGTCACCCGATACGAAGGAAGTCCTCTTGGAATACCTGCGGGAACTTCGGCACGCTCCGCATCCCGGCCCGCTCAGCGAACGGTTATTCCAAGAAGTTCCTTCCGCCGACCGGCGGCTGATGAGTTACCTGGCTTCGATCAACACCTTCGCGGGAGAGACCGGCAACCAGTCCGTCCGGCAAACTGGTTTGAGCAACCGAGATCGTGCGGGAAGGTGACTCAATAGAAAAATCGCGAGAGAGTTACTTTGTTGTTTTAGGCGAGGTCAAAGGCGCATGTTGACAAGTTAAATGGCCGCAAATAGGCTTAGCCGGTGGGACAAAAAGGCCGCGCTCCCGACGGATTGGCGTAACATTCGCGCCAGGCAAATCGCTCCCAGATGAATTCTTAGCGACCCAACACCCAACGTGAGAAGAGAGATGTCGGGAAAACTTGACGACTCGGATCTCGACGCGATGCTTACGGAATGTGAAGGAGTTATTCATTACCGATTTCAGGACCGATCGTTATTGCTACGCAGCCTGACACATGCCTCGATTGCAAAAACACGCCTGGATTCGAACGAGCGGTTAGAGTTCTTGGGCGATTCGATTCTTGGCCTCATCGTCTGCGAAATGCTGTTTCAGCAGTATCCCACATACGCCGAAGGCGAGCTGACTCGCATCAAGTCGATTGTGGTCAGCCGCATCACATGTGCGAAGCTGAGCGAACAACTTGACCTGAAGAGATTCCTCTTTCTTGGCAAGGGCTTGAGCGGTCACAAGGCCGTGCCTCCGTCAATTCTGGCAGCCGTGCTGGAGGCAATGATCGCGGCGATTTATCTCGATGGCGGCAGCGATAGTGCCCGCGAGTTCGTCCAAAGGTTGGTTCGGCCCGAAATCGAAGAAGCCGCCAAGTCGGCTCATGGTGAAAACTACAAGAGCCAGCTCCAGCAAACGGCGCAGAAAAAATACGGGCAAACGCCCCTTTATCGTTTGATCGATGAAAAGGGCCCCGATCATTCCAAATGCTTCAACATCGCCGCCGTAATCGGGTCACGCGTATTTCCA
The DNA here is from genome assembly GCA_963582955.1 of Planctomycetota bacterium. Taxonomy (GTDB): domain Bacteria; phylum Planctomycetota; class Planctomycetia; order Planctomycetales; family Planctomycetaceae; genus CAUZVF01. Next base: position 2,876 of record CAUZVF010000397.1, on the reverse strand, counting down.
GACGCCTGGGGGCCCAGCAAGAAAGAGGCGGAACAGAATGCCGCACTGAATGCTCTGACCGAGCTGCGGGAAACGGTCTCTTCCGACCAGACGGTGACAAAATAGAAGAAGCGGCCGCAAATGTCGGCCGCTTCTTGCTTGTTGTAGCGTGCGAAGGCTGCTACTTCTTCTTTTTGGCGGCCTTCTTCTTCTTGGGAGCCGCCTTCTTCTTGGCGGCCTTCTTCTTGGGAGCCGCCTTCTTCTTGGCTGCCGCCTTCTTCTTGGCGGCCTTCTTCTTCTTTGGCGCTGCCTTCTTCTTTGGCGCTGCCTTCTTCTTCACAGCCTTCTTCTTCACAGCTTTCTTTGCTTTCTTTTTGGCCACCGTAAAATCCTCCTTACAGAGCCAACCTGTGACGACCTTGCCGCTGGCACCGGGCAATTGTTGTCGGCGAGGTTTCGCCACGAAACCGAATCGTTCAACTCATCAACCGTGACGAGCCGTGTGCAAGAGTTTGAGTTTTGGAATGTCGTTCATCGTGAATTTGACGTAAGTCAGTTTTCGTTTTGATTGACAACTCTTTATTCACAACCACTTACACTGATCGCGGATTATGGTTACGAATTTTTTTCGATTGTGCAAGTCATCTATTTCGACATTCGTGCTTGGAAGCGACGCATCGAATTTTCGCGTCAAACAAAGTTGCAACGGCTGTTGTGATGCATTGCATTGAAAATGAATGACCAGTAAGTCGGATATTTCCATCAAATGCGTTTTTGACACTGTAATAACAGCGCAAAACTAACATCGTGCTCTTAGTGCCGGTATCGCGCGGTGTTACAAACGACGTGCTGATGCGTTTGTTGCATTCGTTTGCCTCGGCGCGAAGCAACGAAAAAGATTTTTGAAAAGTTTGAAGAACGCACGCACATTTTCGCAACTCATTCAGAAATGCGCGCAAGAGTTTCTTGCATGTAAGCAAAACTATCGCGCGCGATCTTCTCGCAACCAGGACTGTAATCGAAAACTTCAACCGATACCCAACCGTCGTAATTCACATCCAACAGCGCTTGGAAGATCGGAGCGAAATCCGTTTCACCCATTCCGGGTCCTAACAGATTCGTGTCGTTGACGTGGAAGTGGCCAATGCGGTTTGCGTGTCTGGCGATCAATTCGGGAATGGGATCCGTTTCCTGTCCCAACATCGCTTTGACGTCCTGATGCAAAACGAAGTTCGGTTGATCAACCATCTCGATCAACTCGACCGCTTCGGCACACGTGGTGACAAAGTTGGTTTCGTTTGTCGTCAACGGTTCCATGCAGATACGCACGCCGAAGTCGGCGAGCGCCGGCAAGCACGCGCGGAAAACTTCCGCCGCGTTGGCATACGCCTGCTCGCGGACCATGTCTTCTTCCAGGTTACGTTGTGGCGGCGATCCGAACACCATCACGTTGCCCCCAAAATCGGAACACGCACGACCAAGTTCCGTCAGGTAATCGGACGTGGCCTTGCGAACATTTGCATTGGAAGTTGTCAGATGCAGCCCGTCGGTCTTCGCCAACAGCCAATGCAGCCCAATAATCCGCAGGCCGCGGTCTTCGGCCTGTTGCCGCATTTTCGCCCTCGTTTCACTCGAAACGTCCGTGATTCGGGGAGCCAGCGTAAACGGAGCTGCTTCGATGCCGGTGTATCCGACTTCGGCAATGAACTGACATTGGCGGTCCCATTCCCAACCCTCGAACATTTCCTGGCAGACCGCGAATTTCATGGCTAATTCCCGTAAGTGCTTTAACTGAGGCGAATTACAGAACGAACCAGCCAGCATATCATCCGCAGCGGACGTTATCGAGGCCAACGGTTTCTGTCGATTGCGCGAATTCCTCGGACCAACCAGACATGAATCCCTCGCACGGACACAAGGAGTGTTCACGTTGTCTCAAGTAGCGAATCTAGGATGCCGAAATTAGAGAAGATGGGTAAGACCAGCCCGTTGACGTAATTGTTTGACAATCAACGTTTGCACGACCTGTGCCAACGATTGCAATGACAGGAGTCGAGGAGGAGTCTAAACCGATGAAAAACGCACCATGGATCCCCTTCGTTGCCGCTCTGTTGCTGCTCGCAGCCAACGGAACGATCGCCGAGGCGGGCTATGGAGGTGCGGCAAGTTACAATTGCTGTCCCACCAACGCCTGTGCTCCCTGCGGAGATTTCCGCGCGGCCAAGAGTTGTCAGTCGACGTGCTACAAGACTGTCAAGACTGTCGTGTGGGACAAGCAATGCCACACCTGTTACAAGACCGTTTATGACACGGTCTGCGAGCAGGTTCCCGTTACGTGCACGAAAAACGTTTATAAGACCTGTTACCGCAATGTCTGTTACAACGTTTGCAAGCCGGTTTACAAAACGTGTTACCGCGAAGAATGCAAAAAAATCTGCAAGCCAGTCTATCGCACTTGCTATCGCGAGGTGACCCAGAAAATCTGCAAGCCAGTTTACAAAACCTGCTATCGCGACGTTTGTTACCAAGTGCAAAAACCGGTCTACAACACGTGCTACCGCGAGGTTTCCTATACTGTTTGCAAGCCGTGTTACAAAACCTGCTATCGCGACATCTGCACGACGTCGTATAAGACGGTTCAAAAAACGTGCTATCGCGATTGCTGCTACACCATCAACAAACCGGTCACGACTTACAAAATGGTCCCCGTGCAATGCGGCACATGGAAAACCGTCACGCAGCATTGTCCCGGTCCGGTCATTGAGAAATGCGTGCCAACGTGTGCTCCCGATCCCTGCGGAAGTGCGAACGGTTGCCAAACGGGATGCGGTTTCAAGAAAGTCCGCGTTCAATGCCCCGGCACGACTATCTGCCGCAAGGTGTGGTGCCCCAAAACA
>CAUZVF010000396.1:0-5907 GCA_963582955.1 Planctomycetota bacterium | reverse complement strand
GACGACGTGCAGCGGAATCGCTTTGCCGTCGATTTTTCCCGACTCGACCGCTTCCAAAAATTGCACCGTCCACGCCGTACGGCTGACAAGCAGTGTTTCGGCGACGAGCCGCACGTCCGCCGAGAGTTTTGAATGGATCTGCACGACTTGCTCACCGATTGACGGATCGCGGTACGGGATTAACGCGGTCAAAACGGTCATTCGAAACTCGTCATCGGATACTTGGGAAAGCGCGTTTAGCAACACCGGGACACTCTTCGGTTCGTTGACTTCGCCGAAGGTCTGAGCCAACTCGATGCGTTCGTTCTTCTTCGTCTTTGCGTCAGCCAATTGTTTGAGACCTTTCGCGACAGCCGATTTGTCTCCTTGGCGAATCTGTAGAGTCAACGAACCGCCGCCCGCCTTGATCAATGCCCGTGAGAGTTCCGCGGGCAGGCCGGTCAGCGGGCGTCCCTTGAACGCCGCTTCGAAGCCGGCCATCAGCAGTTTGCTATGCTGTTCACTCGGAGACCGTCCAAACAGTTGGGCACAGACCAGCAAGTCGTTGCGGCTTCCGGCCATGGCGAAGCGCTGCATCAGCCGCGACAGAATGTGTTTCTCGACAATCGGGAGTTCCCAAACTTGCGAATCGCTGAAGAGTTCCACAACCGAAGCGGCGTCCTTCCGGCATTTCGATTCAATCGCCCACCACAACAGCAATGGCAAATGCAGGTCGCCGACGTCTTCATCATGAGCCAACAAGCTCCGCACGATCGGAAGCGCATCGGCCGCGGGAATACGTTTGGCCGAGCATGCCAGTTGGCTGCGGACTTGGACGTACGATTCCGAAACCGCCATTGCGGCGAGTTGCCGGGCGACATCCGGCGATACTTTTCTGTCGTCACACAGCAGACGAACTGTCCACGCTCGGACGAATTGGTCGTCGTGTTCGAGCGTCCGCGCGGCCACGGCGTCGTTGAATCCGCCGCTTTGATAAAGTGCCCACAGACACTCCAAGGCAAACTGGCCTGAGTTGTTTTGAATGTTCTTCTTCAGCTTTGGCACGATGGACTTGTCCTTGCGGTCACCCAGCAATCGCAACGCCATTTGACGATGCCACTTGTTCGGATGCCGCAGAACATCGACGAGTGCGCCGGATGACAACTTTCCAAGATCGCCGATCTTTGTCGGTTGGGCGCCTTTCGCCTGCAAGCGATAAATGCGGCCGGTGGTCTTATCGACTTGGCCCGAGAAATGTTCGCGGTGACTGATCTGTGGTTCGTACAAGTCGGCCACGTAGATCGCTCCGTCCGGGCCGACCTTGATGTCGACCGGACGGAAGCTAACGTCGTCGGTCAGGATTGGGCGGTTAATGTCCTGTGTCTTGAATGTCGACGTGTCCGGCTCGATGCTGCTTTGAACCACTTGTCCCTGCATCGGTTCAATACCAAACAGCTTGCCGTGATATCGTTCCGGCAGTCCCGTTCCCGCATAGATGATGAAGTTGTGCGTAAATCGCGGAACTTTGGCGTGGGCCATGTTGTTGAAGAATCCGAACGAATAGGGATTCGACAGCGGCCCGTGCTTCGTGAATCCTTTTCGAAAATAGCCGCCTTGAACGTAATGAAATCCGCGTGTGTTGCCGCCATTGTGGCCGGAATAGATGCGTCCTTTCGCGTCGATCTCGACACCGAACGCATTGCCGCCACCTTCGGCGAAGATCTCGTAACGACGAGTCTCGGGGTGATACCGCCAGATCAATTGTCCCATCGAGTGCACGGTTTTCTTCTTGTCGAAACCGGTCCGCATGATGTTCGCGCTGACGGTGCTGCCTTGAGCCGCATACAACCAACCATCAGGGCCCCAGCGAATACTGTTGGCGACTGAGTGCGTGTCTTCCATGCCGAATCCCTGCAAATGGACTTCGGGATTGCCGTCGGGGACGTCGTCGTTGTTCTTGTCGGGATAAAACAGCAAGTACGGCGGATTCAGCACCCACAGCCCACCGCGTCCGCGGGCACACGATGTTGCGATGTTCAAGCCGTCGAGAAACGTCTTGTGCTTGTCGTACACGCCGTCGCCGTCGGTGTCTTCGTGGATTGTGATTCTGTCGGCTCCGCGCGCGCCGTGAGGCGGCGGTTCGGGAACTTTGTCATAAACGGATCGCCAATAACTGTCCTTGCTGACGATCCTGAGCCCCGCGGGATACGGATACTGCAAATACTGCAACACCCACAACCGGCCACGTTCGTCGAAGTCCATGAACAGTGGTTGACGCACGATTGGTTCGGTCAACAATTGTTGGATTTCCAGATCCTCGGGAATAACGAACCTCTTCATCGCTGCTTGCGGCGAGAGGGCTCCGGTGCCGCCCGCGACGAACCGTTTCCGCACATCAGCCAGCTTGTGAATTCGCCAGAAAATCGCCGTGGAAGTCAGGTCGCACGTTTGGTTGGCCCACTGCATGTCGTTGCCGATGCGGAATTCCCAACTGCCGTTTAAGCCAATGGCACTCGCGCCGTTGGCAATGATCGGAGCAATCCCCTTGAAACCGCCTTTGCCGTCGTTGTCGTAAACTCGCACGGCAATTGTGTTCGCACCCGATTTCAGAATTCCGGGTTTGATCGCATAGCTTTTCTTTTCTTTCAGTCCGCTCTTGTAGTTCGGCGGAAACGAACCCGCGCTGCCGATCTTGGTGCCGTTGATGAAAACTTCATGAGCGTTATCGACTTGCTCGATCAATAAATGAGATTCCTTTTTCGTCCAGCCGCCGGGAATCGTCATCGTCGAGCGATACCACGCAATACCGTCGTAATCTTTCAAAGCACCGTCGAAGTGATCTTCCCACAATCCAGGGACGTCAATGTTGGCCCATCGCTGTTTGAACTGATCGGGCAGAGAGATCGAAGTCGTCGAGACCGGCGAAGGCATCGGTAATCCCGCAGCCCAATAAACGGCATTTCGCAAGAAGATGTTAAAGCCGGGTATCTTGAAATCGTCGGGATGCCCCATCGACGTGTAAAACGTGCGACCGTGTCCTTTGGTCGCATTCGTCCAAGCGACCGGTTCGGACGGTTTGCCGGGAACCGACCCGATCAACAACGCTGTCGTCGTATCGGTAAGCGGACTGACGACGTACAGCGAGCCGCTGCTGTGAATCTGTTTCAAATCGACGCCGGCAAGGATTGCATGTTTCGAGCCTTCCGCCGTCAGTTCGACCGACACCTGTGGCCCGTTGCCGTGATGGTTCGAATAATTCCCGCCCCAAATTTGCTGATCCAATTCCGGCCAATCGGAATAGCCTTCCGGCGGCTTCTTATTTCGCAGCGTAAAGGCGTGACTGGCCGTGCGGATACCGACAACCGGTTTCCCCGATTCGATAAACTTGCGGATGACATCCAACTGAGATTTCGGCAACACGCGACGGCGGGCGCTAATCAGCAAAACGTCGGCGTCGCTGACCACTTCCACGCCGGGCAAGTCGTTGCGGTCTTTTGCGTTGGCATGGACGTAGCTGATGCGGAAATCTTTGCCAAGGTGATCGACCGAAAATGGCGGCAGTGTTTCATTGGTCTTGTATTCCCCCTCGGCCATGATAATGACCAGATGTGGACGATCGTCGTTTTTGAATTGGAATGGCTTGCCGCCGAGGAACTGGTCGCTGGTAATTGTCGAGCAGACGAATTTCTCGATGTGCTCGACAATCAGATCGGTGCCGGTGAAATGACTGACGTACGGCCAACGCGCCGGATTGTACATCGTGTCGGTCATGTCGCGCATCAGGACGACGTTCTTGCCGTTCTTGGACATCTGCCGCAGTCCGAACGGACGTCCCAGCACACACATGTTGGTATGCACGCCCAAGAGGATGACGTTATCGATGCCGCGAGTTTCCATGATGCTCCAGATTTCCTCGCCGTTGTCGCTGATGAAATCCTCGTCGTCGATTTTCAGCAGATTGGTTTGAGATTTCCAAGGAGAACCCGGCTTTCGGCCTTTGGCGGCCAGTTCTTTCGCCCATTTTCGGTGCTCGTCGGGATCGTCGTCCTCGCCGCCGTCGGATTGGTCCAGCGGATATTTGCCGCGTTCTTCCGACGGGATGACGTAACACCACTTGCCAATCTCTTCGGGGAGGTTCTTCGATCGCGGCGTGTTGACCGCCGCCAGCCGCGCGGGGTGATCTTTGTAGAAGTTCGTACAACTGCTGGGTGCATGAATGATCGTCACACCGCGATTGCGGGCTTCCTTCAAGACATTGTTCATCCGCGGAGCCATCTCGCCCCCGCGTTTCGTGGCGTTCAGGCAGTGATGCAAATCCCACATGTCGCACACGACGATGGCGGTCTTGCGAGCATCCCATTCAGCCGCTTTCGTCAGCGTATGAAAGCGGCCGCTGCCTTGGCTGGTCTCAACGCGGCTACGAGTTGTCAACGACAACTTTCCGTCGGCGCCGCGGACAGAAGTCCCGAAACCGGGCACCGAAAGTATGGCGATGCCGAAAGCCAGAGTTGCCTTCAGGATCAATTGATAAGACATATGAACGCGCATTGAGTTTCCTTCGAACGAATGAATTGTCGACTCAGGCAGAGGGCTTATTTGTCCGTCTTAGCCACCTTGATTTCATCGCAGGCGGCTAATGCCATGACGGCGAATGCCGAGCCGGCATGCGACAAAAAGTGATGGCTGTCTTTGTACAGCGACCTTGAGTACCAGCGCCCGCTTTCTCGTTGGTGCGTCTTCAGCCAATCGATCCCTTTCCGGATATTCGGATCGAGGGCGGGAACTCCGGCCCGGCGCAGGACGAAGATCGTAAAACCCGTCCCATAACCGTCACTGGTTTTCATATCTTGTTTCTTGTCGTCACCACGTTTCCATCCGCCCAGCGTTGCGGCGGCCCAACCGCCATCAGGCTTTTGCAACGACAACAGCTTATCGACGACCGATTGCTTTTCTTTCTTGTCGAGCAGCCCATCCAGATAACTCGACGCCCACAGCAGCATCGCTTCGTTGTGCAATTCCGGAGGCGGATTTTTCTTGAGATACTTGCGAATGCCGCCAACTCCCTTACGAGCCTCTTCGGAGTTCTTGTAATCACCGGGAGCAACACCGACGGCGATCGCCGCCAAGGTAACTCCGTAATGATCGTCGTCTTCGAACGGTGGCCAGTCGCAATCGATCCACGTCCAACCGCCGTCGTCGCGCTGGACGCTCCACATCTTACCAAGAGCCGTTTTTGTCACGGGATGCAGTTGGCCGGTCGTGGCCTCGTCGTTGAACGCCAGCGCGGCTGCGGTCGCGACGGCTTCGGCGTCCCACCGCAGCCCCTTTTCAGGCCAACGTTCAGTGACCAACTTCTCGGCGAACTTGCGGACTTCCTGATGAGCCTGTTGGTTGATGGCAATCGTTGGACGTGCGTAGAGATACGCGTAATTCGTGTGGCACGTGAAGCACTTGCGTTTCTTCTGCCAGTTCAGCGATGCCGAATCGAGAAAGTGCACGGCCTGTTCGATCGAGAACTTCTTGGCGATCGGTTCGTCGGCTTTGTTCGCTCCGGGATCAACGACGTTGTCGAGCGTCACCGGCTCGCCCGCCCGGATTGGCTGTGGAGCGAAATTCATCGCGGCAACAACGATCAAAACACATCCGAATAAACTGCCGAATCGCAAAACCATTTTGTAACTCCTGTGTTTGAACGCCCATCATCAACTCATTTCCGAGGCTCGCTCGGCTCGCGGGACCTACTTAGTATCAACTCGGCACCGAGTTGCGCCAACCGAACCAATTTCATTCGACGATATGTCCTGAAATCGCCATCATGATTCCTCGCGGGTGAATCCGTCTGGATTCACCAGAACCAAGCGAGAGTGTTGCTTTTTGGCGGATTCGCCTAAACTCAATACCATGTTTCAAACCGTAATGCTGTAGCCG
>CAUZVF010000395.1:0-5917 GCA_963582955.1 Planctomycetota bacterium | reverse complement strand
TGCCATTCCAACGTTCCCAGCCAGAATGCGTTGCCCTCGGTATCGGCCGGCCGGCGGCCGCGAAAGCGGCCGGGGCCACCAAAACGAAAATGCTCGCCGGAATCATCCCAGCCGTAGCCGGCAGCGGCGCGTGTGGCAACTTTCGATTCCGATAGCCAACCCAAGCCATCGGGCAGCCGGTGCACGACGGCAAATTGGCCTTCGACGCGGTCATAGGTTGCTCCGCCCCCGAATGCTTCGAAGCCGTGTTCGAATTGAGCATCGAACCGAAATCCCGTATCCGGATTCCAATAGGGCATTTGCGTATCGACGTGATAGGCGATGCCGAAGGCGCGGACATTGTCGAAGCCTTGCACGCGTGGGTCAGCGGGCATCGAGTCCTCGTCGGGGAAAAAGTTGTCTCCGAAGCGTGTGTACAAATCGATATAACTCAGATTGGGATAAATCAGGCTCGTCGTGTAGTTCAGGATGCGGCGAAGATAAATGCGAGTTTGCTCGCCGGGATCATTCTGCAACGTCGTCAGAAATGCGTATTCGTAGCGGGCTCCGAGTTGCCAGTTCGGTGAAGGAAAATTTGGAAACACGGCGTCGATACCGCCAGACAGATAATCGTTTCCCGTACCGGCGATGTATCCAACAAATGGCGATACGCGAAATCTGTTCGAGGCGATCACCGAGCCGCGTAATCCGATGCGGCCATCGGAATCGATGCCAAATCCCGCGGTCGCGCCGGTTTTCTGCCACGGTTGCGTCAAGTCGGCTTCGTCGAGCGGCGTGTAAACCGGGCTGAAACGGAAGTCGACGTCCGGCTTCCAGCGGTTGTTGTGAGGGTTTGAGTCGATGATCCAGCCATCGGGGTCGACCGTGATTTGCTTCGGCTTCTGACTGGACGTGACCGTGACGGTCCATTCCCGATTCGAGGGCCGTTCGATGCGGATCGCCTCGTCCTGCAGCGATTCGAACTCGTCGTCAAGCCGCACGACGCGCTGACGGCCAACACCGTCCGAATGTCCGAATCGAAACGCAACGTCGATCGGTTCGTTAATGTCTTCGGTCTGCCGAAATGTCGCTCGTGTTTGAAATCCGCCGGATGTCTTGGTGACTTTGACTTCGTCAACCTTCCAGTCGGAATCGCGTCCCGAGCGCAGCCAGTTATCGAAGAATTCTTGCCAACTTTCGCCGGTGAACTCTTCCAGTTCGCGTTGGAAATCGGCAGCTCGCAGAATCCGGAAACGGTAATTGGTGTAGAGATGCCGCAGGAATTCGAAGAATCGCTCGCGGCCCATCCGATGCTGGATCATTCCGACCACGCGAGCCCCGCGGTCATAGACCAGAAAGAACAGATTGTGCAGGTGTCCAATTTCGTCCAACGGAGCCAGCGCGTTGCCGTCGCCGCCTCGGCTGCGGTACAGGTTGTATCCGCCATGCACCAAACTGCGATACTGAATGTTGGGCAGCCGCACGGCTCCCTGTCCGGGAAGTTGCAGGACGTCGGGGTTTGAACCGTACTTGTCTTCGATTCGTACACGCGTCAGCCATTGCACCAATCCTTCGTCGACCCACGGTTCGCGGTATCCATCCGTGCCGACCGCCGAATACCACCATTGGTGGCAAATCTCATGACTGACCAGATGCTCGACGTATCGCGAAGCCCGTTTCGGTGCTGCCAGGATTCGTTCGTCGATCATCACCAAGCCGGATGACTCGTTACCATTCCATCCGAAATAAGATTCAACGATCTCGAATTCCCGATACGGATATGGTCCAAACCATTCCGAGTATTGCTTCAACGACTCGATGGCGATCTGCAGAACAACGCGGGCGTATCCCTGATGCTCGGGGAACGCAAGCACACGCACCGGTATCCCCTCGAATTCGCTCTCGAATGATTCGAATCGGCTGCTGGCGACAATCGTAAAATCACGAAGCCCCTCGCCGCGGATTTCGAGTACTTGCCATTCGCCACTTTCGTCGAGCGTTCGTTCGATAACGCGTCCGCCGGTTGCTGCGTCGTGATCCGCCGGCAGCCGCAAGCGGACGATGTAATTGCCGGCCTCATTCAGCCACGGCTGATGCCAAGGAACGTAGGGGACCGCATCCCAGCCCTGGTCGGTCCAAACCGCCAATACGGGATACCAGTTCAGAAGATTGGTCACGCCGCGGTATTGCCCGAACCGTCCCTGGACTTGCGGCAGATCGAGCCAATAATCCAGCGAGACCTCGACGGTCTCACCCGGCGGCAGCGGTTCGGGAAGTTGAAGATGCAGGTGTGTGTCGAAGTTCGGATCAAACGACCATTCCAGTTGTTGATCATCACGCCGCACTTTGTCCAAGTGGAATCGCCGGCCTGCCTCGTCGATACAGGTTCTGGGGTTAAGCCGCAAAGACTCGACCGTCCGTTTGCCGATTTCGAGTACCTTCTTCGACATGCGGTTGTTGGGAACGACATGAAATACCAACTCATCGGCGGCAAGCGGTCCCGGATTCGTCCAGCGGACTTTCTGAGACACGGAAACGACGCCACGTTCGGTATCAAGTTCGATATCGAGTGTGTAGTCCGGCAAACGGTTGATCGCGGGCAAGTCGGCCAGCCGAACTTTCCCAGACTCGTCGTCCGGCTGTACCGCCGGCGCTGACTCTTCGGCCACCGCGTTCGACCAACACGTCGCGGCAAGAACGAGAGCTAAAACGTGCCGATTACATAGAGTTTGCGGACCAAGCCTCATGCTTCTGCAATACCATCCGTGACATTCAACCGCGTGCCGTGCTTTCTGCTGGAGCAAGAGCGTTTTCGTAATTATCGGAACAATCACCCGGCGTTTTGCATGAAACTAGCAACCGATCGCCGTTCCAAGCGAACAATTTTCAGCAAGAGTCAGCCAGAACAGCCCAACCTACCACGTTTGCGGATGTTTTTGCGGGAGATATGTTCGTGCGCGATCCGGCAGCGCCAACCGGGCGGTTCCTTATTCCTGTCGTCCGGACTTCGCCTTGGCGGCTTCGACGACGTCGATCAACCCATCGGCGTTCGTATCGAGTTTCTTGAAATCGTCGGCCGCGCCGAGAAATTCACGGGGCGAGACGTCGCCATCGTTGTTGCGGTCCATCCGCAAGAACCATGACGGCCTTGGCGTTGTGACTGACGATTGCGTGACCAGGAAACGGTAGGTGTCTTGAGTCAGTACCAGCGAATAGCTCCGTGGCACTTCGGCGGGAACCACGTTGCCATCGGCATTGAAATCGGCGTGCCGCAGCGAATCGGCCGCCGCGCGGAGTTCGCGGAGCCCCAATCGAGCGTCGCGGTTCCAATCCAACAATTCGAACAAGCCGCGGCCCTCGGCCGATACCTTCATCACCACCCGACGCGCGGCCGCCTGTTTGGCGGGAAAAACGGCCGTGGTGACATACTCGCGGAATTCTTGTCGCGTGAGCTGTCCGTCCGAGTTGCCGTCCATCCGCAAGAACCACGGCTTCAGCGGGCTGCGGGCCACGTCGTAGATCTCGACGATGCCGTCGTCGTCAGTGTCGGCTTTGTTGAACAGATCGAGGTTCGCTTGCTGCACCTGTTCAAGTTTGGGCAACCCGCTGTAGACCAGCCGCAGGTCGACACGCACGCCGGGAAAGTGCAACAGCAGCGACCGGTCACCGCGCGCTGTGACGACGACCGACGGCGACTCGTTTCCCAATATGACTTTGATTCGAGGCTTGGTTTTCAGTGTGGGGCTGATTTCAACGGACAAACGGAGATCCGCGGCAGTTTGAATCAGCTTGGCCAATTCGGCGGCGTTCAGCGATCCGTCTTTGTCGGTATCGAACAGCACAAACGCGTCTGTTTCCAAGCCTATCTCGTCGCGAGACAGTTTGCGGATTCGACGCGGGCCATACGATTGGTCGCCGTACCGCTGAAGCATCCGCTGTGCCACACCGATGGCCTCGTCACCATCCGCCAGCACGGCGATGTCCGGCTGTTCGCGCGTCGCTCGCACAGTTGTTTGCTGCATCAGAAACGGCGAAGCCGTTGCTCCGCCGGGTGAAACTTCGGCGGCTGTCACCAGTTCGTTGTCGTCGCGGTCGAACTTCATCAATGCGGCCGTCGCCTGCTGCACTTCTTCGGGCACCAACCTGCCGTTCTTATCGGCGTCGATTCGCGAAAACAACACATCACCGAGCCGCCGAGTACCAGTGGCGGCGGCCTGCATGACGTGAGTCCGCATGGGCGCATTACCGAAGTCACGATAGTAAGCGGCCAATTCGTCCGGAACGACTTTGCCGTCATCGTTTGTATCCAACACCTTGAAGTTAAAGGCGACAAAAACGGGTGTCACCAGTTGCCCAACCGGCGTCGATGGCCGAACGACTTGCGGCGCGGGCGAATGAGCGGCCTCGTTGGCATCAAGCGAACCGTCACCGTTCTTATCGAGGCTTCGAAACAAACGGCGCGTCGATTCCAGCATTGACTGCTCGTCATCGTGCTTTGGTTCGGCGTCACGGCGAATGTCCAGCCGCACAACCACGGGACGCGCATCGGCAAAGCAAACGATGACCCACGATTCGCTCGGTTGTGTGTTTTGGCCGGCGAATGCAACTGCCGGAAAGAGCAAATAGCAAAACCCGAGGATGATCGGTCGAAATTTCACTTTGCAGCTCCTTTTGAGCCATACTTGTTACTTGTTGCCGTCGTCCTTTTGTTCCTGCTGCTTCTTCAACAATTCCTTCAACTCGGCGATGGATGACTTCAATTCGCGGACTTCCTTTTCCAGTCGGTTCAAGCGTTGCTGCACGGCAAGGTCGTTGCGATTGCCGGTGGCGCCTGGCATTTGATCGAGCATCATCATCGCCGACGTTTGTCCATAAGTGCTACTCGCCGCGGCACGACGAGCCCATTGCATCGAGCCTGCCGCGCCACGCAAGCCGACCGCATCGATTTCGTTATATCCCGCTACCGCTGGCGAATTCAGATAGATTCTAACTCGCTTTGTTTTGAAGTTGACTTTCATCGGGATAACGGAAATGCCCTTCGGTTCGGCAACCGGAGTGGGATCTTTTCCCGACCAGGCTTCGATTTCTTTGTTTTCCTTATCGAAAACGCTGACTTTATACAGAGCACCGGGATTGAACGTTTCGTAAACCGCGATGGCTTTCGGAACCACCGCTTTCGCGTATTCGAGCTGCAACCATTCTTTTTGGCCGTCGGTGGTCGCAGACACCCAAGCTGTCGGAGAATCGCCGGCGCGCGGCGTATCGGGCGGACCAGTCGCCTGCGAATGATGATAACTCGGCTTGGCGCCAAAACTCATGCTGTTACCGCCAGCCACGCCATAGATGCTACTCGCTTCCACGGCAAACGCCCATTGGCTTCTGTCGTTTGTACCGACCAGTTTGACCGCATCGATCTCGTTCCAATTGCTGACCGATGGGGAATCGATGAAGATCTTCACTCGGTTGATTTTGAAGTCGGTGTCGAGCGGAATCTTCGAGATACCAATTCCACTGCCAACGGGTGTTGGGTCTGTTCCGCGCCACGCTTCCACTTCGCGGCCGTCCAATCGAAAGACGCTCACCTTGTGGACAGCGCCGGGATTGTACGACTCGAAGATTTCGAGTTGCTTCGGCATCACAGGTTTAGGAAACTCGACCAACAACCACTCTTCTTGCCCGGCCGCCGTGGCCGATGCCCATGCCGTGATCGAATCGCCGCCCTGCAGCGTGTTGGGTGGCCCGGTGACTTGTTCGGGCCCATAGCCGCGCATCGGTTTTGTCTCGATCGTCAAGTCACGCCAAATGTACCAATACGGAGCCACATGGACTTCCCCAGGAATAGTGGGCGCTCAGAGAAGAGCGTATACTGCTCTTGAGGAGAAGAAAAGATGTCGAGATCTCACCGACGGACACACAGTGAGGAGTTCAAGCGTGAAGC
>CAUZVF010000394.1:0-5919 GCA_963582955.1 Planctomycetota bacterium | reverse complement strand
CCGACGTGCGATGAATCCGTCCAAAGCATCCGTGGTCGCCGCGATGACAAAGATAATTGCTGACGTAATCCACAATCCTTGAATGCCGATGTCGATTAAGACGAACACCACGACGGCCAGCAGCAAACGGCTGAGCGTAATCAGGTTTGGCAAATTGAGCGAAGAGCTATCAATCGGCGCGATTGAAGGCGGCTGAGAACCTGGTTGACGACCGGTTTGATTGTCCGTTGTTGCCATCTGATCCGTCAATTCACGTTCGGACTGTTCGATCCCTGGTCCGTCATTCTTGCGTCGCGTGGGTGTCGGCGCAGTCGCTTGTTTCTTCCCGAGGCTCGTAAACGGCAACTAGATCGTAATCGCGCCGTTCGATGATCTCAACGGGAATCAGATCGCCGGTTTCGATGCCGTGGCCAGTGACAATCACCGTACCGTCGATCTCGGGAGCATCCGCGTAACAGCGACCCGACCAAACGCCAGCTTCAATCCGAGAGTCTATGATGACATCCAATTCATAGCCAATCAGCGAGTCCCCAAACTCGAATGCGATCGACTGCTGGACTTCCATGAGTTCATCGCGGCGCGTTTCCTTGACATCATCGGGAAGATGGCCGGCGAGCCGTTCCGCCGGCGTTCCGGGTTCCAACGAGTAGGTAAACACGCCCATTCGCTGAAACCGCGTACTGATGACGAAGTCCTTGAGTTCGTCGAATTGCGCGTCGGTTTCACCCGGAAATCCCGTGATGAACGTCGTTCGCAACACAAGATTGGGAATCGAATCTCTTAATTTGCCCACCAATTCAATCGTCTGGTCATGGTTAACTCGCCGCTGCATCCGCTTCAGCATCAAATCGTTGATGTGCTGCAACGGCATATCGAGATAAGGAATGATCTTCGATGATTCGGCGATCGTGGCAATCAAATCGTCATTGAAATTGATCGGATACAGATACATCAGCCGAATCCAATCAATGCCGTCGACCTTTTCCAATTCTTTCAGTAACGGCACCAGCCGGACTTCTCCGTACAGGTCCATTCCGTAATACGTCGTGTCCTGGGCGACCAGAATCAGCTCGCGGACGCCGTCGGCTGCCAGTTCGCGCGACTCCTCGACGACCATTTCGATCGGTTTTGTAACGTGCTTGCCTCGCATTTTTGGAATTGCACAAAACGTGCATGTGCGATCACAACCTTCCGAGATCTTGAGATAAGCGAAATGTTCCGGTGTGATTCTTAGACGGGCCCGGTCGTCCATCGCTTTGATCGGAGCGGGCCGGAACAATTCCCGTTGCTCGTTGGCATGGCCGACCAGCCGATCGGCGACGCGGTGAATCTCGTCGCGGCCGAAGACACCGACGATGTGGTCGATCTCCGGCATTTCGTCCAGCAGAGCGCTACCTGTTCGCTCGGGAAGGCATCCGGCAACGATGACTCCTTTTGTCTTACCCTGCCGCTTCAAGTCGAGCATTTCGTTGATGACACCCTTCGATTCCTGCCGTGAACTTTCAATGAAGCCGCAGGTGTTTACGATGACGAAGTCGGAATCCACGGGGTCCGATACCAACGAGTAACCATCGAGCGCCAACGTGCCGAGCATTTTTTCGCTGTCGACCAGATTCTTCGGACATCCCAGACTGATGAACGCGTAGCGGCCTTTCGAGAAGCCAGTCGCGCCATCAGGGACAGTGGTTTCAGAATCGGCATCGATAATCGGTAGTAGGTCCATGAGGTAACTCAACTCGGCGGTCGGGCGACGTGGTTATCGTTCAAGTATGCCGGGGGCATTTTGTCCTGTCCACGGTCGGCCCTGCAAACATTGCGGGAGAACCAGTTTGAACCGGACAATCCCAAATGGCTGTGCCATAATGCAAAAAACGTTGGGAATCACCGATTCTAGCCAGCACGAGAAGGACTGTCACGACAGCGATGCCATTCGGAATACTCAATATCGACAAACCGCAAGAAATGACCTCGCGTCGCGCCGTTGACCATATTGCCCGGTTGGTGAAACGGGCGAAAGCCGGCCATGCGGGCACATTGGATCCACTTGCAACAGGTGTTTTAATTGTCTGTGTTGGTCCAGCAACCCGATTGATTCCCTACATTCAAGAATATCGCAAGGTTTATCGCGGTCGATTTCGCCTCGGCTGCCGTAGTGACACTGACGATATTACTGGCAAAGTCCAAGAAACGTCATTCGAGCACGCTGTCGCACGGCGCGACATCGAGAGTTTACTTAGCCGGTTTGTCGGACGAATTGATCAAGTTCCGCCGAAATTCTCGGCCGTGCATGTTGACGGACGGCGTGCCTACGAGTTGGCTCGCCGCGGTCAGAACGTCGAACTTGCTTCGAAATCCGTCGAAGTTTTTCGAATCGAGCTAACCGAGTTTCACTGGCCGGATTTCGCTTTGGAAATCGAATGTGGAACCGGCACGTACATTCGATCGATCGGGCGCGACCTGGGAGAAATTCTAGGTTGCGGTGCCGTGATGACGGCGCTGGAACGCACTCAAATCGGACTGTTCTCCGTCGATGACGCCGTCACGCTTGATTCGCTGACTCTCGAAACTTTGCCAATCAAACTCTTGTCGCCGATTCAGGCCGTCAGCAACTTCCGACGATACCACGGCAACACTGAAGAACTTAAAATGATTGGGAATGGCAGATCCGTGTCCCTTGACTCTGATCGGTTGCGTGGCTTGGCCGATGCTCCATTGCCCAGTCATGGTGAGCGAATTGCCATTATCGGGCAGAATCAACAGTTGGCCGCGATCGCGGAGTTTCGAGCAGAGCAGGCCGTCCTGGTGACCAAGCAAGTCTTTGCGCGGCCTGACTGACACTGCAACCAAGTGCGAAACGAAGCATCGTCGCTGTCAAGCAGAATCAGGATGCTTTCGGCTTGTCCGACTTGATCACTGGCTTCTCAAATTTCTTCTCCGTGCCATCGGTTTTCAAGTTGGCCGGAGTTGCTTTGATCTTCGCTGCCGAATCCGTTTTCGCGTTCGATACGCGGACCTTCATCTTGGCTGTCCGCGATTTGGGCGTTGCCTTAGAAGGCGATTTCGCCGCGGACTTTGAAGCCGAGGCTTTTGCATCGGTTTGTTCCGTCTTTTTGCCGTCGCTCGTTTCAGTCACTTCAGTCGTCTTCGCCGCAGGTTTCGAGTCAGCCTTGGTGGCCGGTTTCGTCGGACTCGTCTTTGTTGTCGATTCACTCTTCTCGGACGTGGCTTTGGCGGTTGGCTTCGTTTCTTGAGGTTTCTTGGCCGTCTTAATCGGCTCTCGCTTGGCGAGTTGCTCTGGGGGATACATCCGGTCGCGGTACAAAACCAATCCGTGTAAAGCGTGATAGAGCGGTCCGCATTTCGCGGATCGTTTCCGGTTTTCAATCAATTCACGCGAAACAGCCGCGACTCCGCGTCGCATCCAATCTTCTGACAAGCGATCGTGTGGGACGGCCATCACCAAGAATTCCAAGATATGCCCGGATGTTTCAATCCGAGTTGCAAAGTCTCTCGCAAATCGGCGGCCTTCAAAGAAACTCGCCGAGAACGAGCCATCATAGTTTTGAGACCAGCGGGCCGTCTCAACATATCGTTTGACCTTCCGGTGTGCTTCATACCAGACGCCACGCAGCGGCCGGCCCGATTCGATGTGTTTGTTACGGGCGTACGCCAAAGCGAACAACCCGTGAGTTCCACCACAGGCCCCTTCGGTGACTTTCTGTTGCGTTTGAATCTGAACCAGCCGTTCAATGCTCCATGACTCGCCATATTTGTTGTGCCACCGTGAATTCGACGGTAGGTAGTGGCTCAGAGCCCACAACGACCATGTGATTTCTTCGCGGCTGTTGATGTCCATTTTCGAGTTCTTGACGACATCAGCGATCGTGATCTTTTTCGCACCTGTCGTCATTTCGAAATCCAGCGGCAAGTTCGACATCGTCAGGATCGCCAGGAACTGATTCGGATGCCCTTCGAAAACATAGTCTCTAGTATAAGGGTGTCCTTGCGCGCCATATTTGGTGATCTGGAACACCGGCTGCCCGCCAAACGTTGCGTCGTTCGATAACCACTCAATCGCGGAGACCTTCTTGTCGCCTTTCTTGACCTGGAAATCGTGCCGCAGCGCAAGAATTCCGTGTAGTATCTGCCAGGGCGTATGCACGTTGGCCGTCAAGATTCGCTTCGACGTTATCTTAATCGCCTCATCAACTTGATCCCGAAGAGGATCAGCCTTCGATGCTTCACCAGTTTGCTTCGCGTTCTTACCTTGAGAAACCGGCTTGGATTCTTGGTCTTTGGCTGAAACCGAGCTGACAAGTGCGAGCGAAAGAATAATCCCAAATACTGCAGCAATGACCGATTGCTGTTGCTGTTTCATCGTGTTACACACTCCTGGTTGACAATCATTAGTTGGCGGCTGATACGAATGGCACAGTTATTCGACAAGAAGCTCTGAAGTAGGCAGTACGGAGGGCATCCGCACCAGCAAACGGTCTTCGACTGGGCAAGCGAATGACCTTTGCGTGCATCACAGGTTTCCGGTGTCCCGTACACTTCCCAGATCGGACAAATTGACAAACAGTCTTCATATCAACCGCTTCCGATTCCTTGACTCGGAAAGGACGGCTCGCGGACGCACGAATAATCCGACTCAGGTAACTAACCGGTGCAGTCGTGGCGGATGAAGGAATCAGTTTAACCTCGCATTTTTTTGCCGCAACGAAGTTGGTGACCGTCACTTCGACCGAGGGTCTCACCGAGATTGCAAGACCGAAAGCAATCGATCGAAATCGTCGGTGTTTGTGTACGCATGTGGACTCATCCGAAGATTTCCGCCACGAACATTCACGACGACAGCGGCGTCTCGACATTCGCGGCGAAACTGATGTGGATCGCAACCCGGCAGATTGAAGGATACGATGCCCGATCGATGTTCGTCCGCGCGGCAACTCACGATCGATCCGCCGATCGACTCAAGACGTTCGCAAAGTTCGTCGGTGACGGCCAGCAGCCGACGGGCGATCTTTTCGATTCCGATCGCGTTCAATAGCGACAAACTGGCCCCCATCGCATGCAGGCCCGCCATGTTGTACGAGCCGCCTTCGTATCTTGATGCCGAGTCTTTCAAGTCAAATCTGGCTTGATCGTAATTACCGGCATTCCGAACACTATTCCATCCCACGCCTAATGGACGGATCCTCTCGAGATGCTCTTTTTTCAAATAGAGAATCCCGGCGCCTTCCGGCCCCAACATCCATTTGTGACTGTCGGCCGCCAGAAAATCGATGTCAACATCTCGAACGTCCAAGGGAAACACACCAAGTCCTTGAATCGCATCGACAAACAACAGGGCACCGAACTGATGAGCGATCTCGGCAATTGTTGCCAAGTCGTTCTTCCAGCCCGTGGCAAAACCGACCCAACTGACGGCGATCATCCTCGTTCTTGGATTGCAAGCCGCGCGCAGCGCCGCGAGATCGAGTCTTTCACTGTCGGTGACAACTCGGCGAACTTCAACGCCCCGATCGGCCAGATTCAGCCAAGGAAACAGATTCGTTGGGAATTCCCCCTCGGGCGTCACGACGTTATCGCCCGGTTTCCAAGGAAATCCCTCGGCAATCAGACTCACGCCTTCCGTGGTGTTCCGAATCAATGCGACTTCGGAATTGTCGGCACCGATCATCGTGGCTGCGTCCGTGCGTACTTCTTCGATCCGTTTGCGCCACTTCGTCCAGTTGACGTCGCCGTTCGAGGCCACGTCGTGCGACCATTCCACCAGCGCCTGCCGCGCCGGGCGAGATAACGGAGCCACCGCCGCGTGATCAAAGTACGCCCATTGCTCCGCCACGGGCATTTGGTCACGAAAATCAGTCCATGTTGTGTCGTTCGTCGGAGACATATTTGTCGATTGCCGGTGGC
>CAUZVF010000393.1:0-5926 GCA_963582955.1 Planctomycetota bacterium | reverse complement strand
AACCAGCCGCCACGCGCTAGCGTCCGGTTCTCCGGGATTGGAAACAACCGGACGCGCGCGCGTAGCGGCTGATGAATAATCCACCGTTAGTATTCTTCTGCGTGGCATTTGACGCGATCTTTTTCGAGCTTAGCAAGTATGCAAGTCAAGGTGCGAGGATAGTTGCGAAAATCAGTGAGTTCGTCGACGACTCGTCGTTGCTGATCGGTCGGAAAAACCTGCACTTCACGAGTACGCAGGCCATGTATTGACTGACGCATTGAATCTGCTTCTTGTCCAATGTCACAATACTTCTTTGCCTTTACGGGAGATCTTCGATGCGGCGTGCGTGTTGGTTTCTGGTTGCACTCTTCCTTGCTGGTTCATCGATGGCGCGTGCTGGGGATGAAACCAAAGCACATTGGGCTTTCCGGAAACCGATTGGGCATCAACCTCCGGCACGCGACTCGCTGAAATTCGCTGACAGGATTCGTAATCCGATTGATCAGTTCGTGCTGCAACGGCTGCAGGCTGCCGGCTTGGAACCGGCTGGCGAGGCAGACCGTGGGACGTTGGTCCGCCGTGCCTACTTTGATTTGCTAGGGCTGCCGCCCACACCCGAGCAAGTCGACGCATTCGTGCAAGACGGATCGCCCAAGGCGTGGACCAAGCTAATCGATACGCTGCTGGCGTCGAAACATTACGGAGAACGATGGGCACGCCACTGGCTCGACGTCGCCCGCTACGCCGACAGCGGCGGCTACGAGACCGACATCTATTACCGAAACGCCTGGCGGTACCGCGATTATGTCGTCAAAAGCTTCAACGATGACAAACCTTACAACATTTTCGTTCAGGAACAGATCGCGGGTGACGAGATCTGGCCGGATAATCTCGACCTCGATCCCCGCAAGGTCTACGTCGTTTCCGAAGAGAAGAAACGACACCTCCAGGCACGCATTGCCACTGGTTTTTACATTCTAGGCCCGCGTGTCCATGAATCGGCGCTCGATGCGAAACGGTTGGCGTACGAAACGATGACCGACTGGGTCGATACGACGGCGTCCGCGTTCATGGGACTGACGCTTGGTTGTGCACGCTGCCACGATCATAAGTTCGATCCGTTCACTCAGGCGGACTACTTCGCGTTGCACGCCGTGTTCGCCTCGGCCCGCGAAACCGAATTGCCGTTGTGGAATGCGATGGGCGAGGCCGATTGGAGACAGAGTTATCCCAAGGTGGTGGCCGTCGAAGAAGCGCGAAAGGCGTATCGGTTGTTCGAAGCACGGACATCGGGTAAGCAGCTCTCAAAAGAACAGAAATCCCGCAAACAACACTTACTGACGGTGATCGCCCAAGCCGTGCTCAATTTGCCCGAAAAGACAGCCGGGCAGGATGTCATCGATTATGTGGGATTGATGCACATTCCGACCGCAAGTGTGCTGGGGCGACAGCATCCGGCATTGATCAGGCCGGTTCATTTGCTTGAACGTGGAGAGTTGCACAAACCGCGGCAGAGAATCCAACCGGCCCTTCCAGCGGCGCTGGCACGGGCGACGGACACGTCCGCCGAGCTGTCTCGCCCTTTCGGCAGCCGAAAGGAACTGGCGCTGTGGCTGACGCAACCCGATCATCCGCTGACCGCGCGGGTCATTGTCAACCGCATCTGGCAATGGCACTTTGGGCGCGGGATTGTCGCAACTCCGAACGACTTCGGCGCGATGGGCCAGCCACCTACGCATCCGAAACTGCTCGATTGGCTGGCCACGGATTTTGTTGCCAACGGCTGGAAGATTAAGACTCTGCATCGGTTGATCATGAATTCAGCCACATACCGACAGAGCAGCCAGTACGGGCCCGCGCGACACTTGGCCAACGATCCCGATAACCGCCTGTTGTGGCGGATGAACCGCCGCCGGTTGGAAGCCGAGGCGCTGTGGGACGCCGTCCATGCAGCGGCCGGAACAATCAATTTGGCGATGGGTGGCCGCCCCGTCGTCCCCCCGCTGGCCAGTGACGAGATCGCGTCGTTGCGTGAAAAATGGCACTGGGTCGTCTCGTCCGATCCTGCCCAACATACGCGGCGCGGGATCTATATCCTTGTGCGGAGAAACTTTAAGTTTCCCATGTTCGCGGTGTTTGATTCACCGATTACCGCAGTGAGTTGTCCCACACGTGACGTCACCACCGTCGCACCGCAGGCACTGTGGGGACTCAACAATAAATCAGTCTTCCACCAGGCAATGCACATGGCCGGCCGCGTCGTCAAGGAGGCAGGCGATGATCGCACCGTCCAAGTCGCTCGCGCATGGCGAATCGCGCTAGGACGTCCTCCGACAACTGAGGAATTGACATCGGCTCTGAAACTGCTGCATGACTTGGAACGGATGGAAACCGAACCACTCGAACACGCACCCAAGATACTGCAAAGCGTCGCACCAGGCGAAGCCCACGCGCTGTCAAAACTTTGTCTGGCTTTGTTCAACTTATCCGAATTCGCTTTCGTCGATTGAATGTCGTGCATGCAGCGTGCATTACGAGGACTACCATGACTCTCGAATCTCGACGAGACTTTTTGCACAACGGTGGCCTTGGATTCGGTGCGCTGGCGCTGGGCGATTTGTTGACCGCCAAGTCGCGGGCCGCGAACGTGGTTGCCAATCCGTTAACCGCACGGCCGGCACACGTTCCCGGAACGGCCAAGAGCATCATTTTCCTGTTCATGCAGGGCGGGCCGAGCCAGTTGGAGACGTTCGATCCAAAGCCAGTGATGAAGAAGTTCGATGGGCAATTGCTGCCCGAGAGTTTGCGAGATTTCGACCTCGCTCAGATTAACACTGCGGATGCCAAAGTACTGGCGCCACAGTTCTCGTTCGGAAAGTACGGCGAGAGCGGACAAGAGATTTCCAGCATCTTTCCTCGGCTGGCGCAGCACGCCGACAAGCTAGCGATTATCCGTTCGATGCATCACGAGTTGTTCATTCACGGTTCGGCCATGATCATGATGCATTCGGGGACCAGCCTGCTGGGGCATCCCAGCATCGGGGCGTGGGTCGTTTACGGGTTGGGATGCCAGAGCGACAACTTACCAGCATACATCGCGATGACTGACGGGATCTTTCGCAACGGCGCGTCGATGTACTCCTCGGGATTCCTTCCCGCCGTGTACCAGGGCACCGACATGCGAGCCGAAGGAGCCCCGATCCAGAATCTCGAACGCCACAAGAGCATCAGCGCGACCGAACAGCGATTATTGCTCGACCAGATCAACTCCTGGAACCGGGCGCACCGCAAGACGCGTCCGGGCGACAGCCGGCTGGATGCTCGCATCGCCAATTATGAACTGGCGTTCCGCATGCAGACGGCCGCGCCCGAGTTGATCGACCTGTCCCGCGAAACCAAAGCGACCCGCGAACTGTACGGAGTCGACGACGGACCATCGGCGCGATTCGGAAAAATGTGCCTGATGTCCCGGCGGATGGTCGAGCGCGGTGTCCGCTACGTCCAATTGATCTGTGGTGGCTGGGATGCACACGGTGACTGCAAAGGCAACCACGAAGCGCAGGCGAAGAAGGTCGATCAACCAATCGCCGGTTTGATCACCGACCTCAAGCAACGGGGACTGCTGGAGAGCACGCTACTGGTGTGGGTGGGCGAGTTTGGTCGCACTCCGATCCGTCAGGGATCAAACGGCCGCGACCATCATCCTTACGGATTCAGCGCCTGGATGGCTGGCGGTGGAATCGTTGGAGGGAAGACGATCGGAGCCACCGACGACTTCGGTTTCGCCGCGGTTGACGACAAAGTTCATGTCAACGACCTTCACGCAACGATGCTGGGCCTGATGGGCATCAATCACGCAGAATTGACTTACCTCTTCGAGGGCCGCTACCGCCGCCTGACCGACGTCGGCGGCCAAAACAACCTCGCCGCACGATTAGTCCGCGGTTGAAGAGTTGACGCGCACTCTGCAAATTGAATCTCCAGCGACGCGGGGTCGGTGGGAAAATGACTTTAGAGCGACACGATTCACGTAGCACATGAGTCACAAATTCACCGACGCGGGGTCGGTGGGGATTAAGCCAACAGTCTGTCATTCGATTGCGGATCGCAAGAAGTAAAGGCCCGCATAGACGCGCGCATCGACAAGTTTCGATGCCGTTTGTGCGGATAACAGCCAGTCGTCGATTTGATCGATGGGGACTTCATGGACTGTGATATCTTCGCTGGCATCTCCACCTCCGGCGGCGACCTTTTCTAATTGTTCCGCCAAGAAGAACGTCACGGTCTCGTTGGTCAACCCTGGACTGGAAGCCGTATCCGTGAGTCTCGTCATCTGCCCAGCCTGGTATCCAGTTTCTTCGAGCAATTCTCGCCGAGCGGCCTGTTCCAGTGGTTCATTTTCGAGACCGGCAACGTCTCCAGACAAGCCGGCCGGGAGCTCAATGACGTTACAATCAACCGGTGGACGGAATTGCTCGACCAGGATGATCTGGTTGTCGTCGGTGCGAGCGATGATACAAACGACTCCGTTCGACGTCGTTCGTTCGATGAAAGACCAACCATTGCGTTCGACGAAACGCAGGAATTTTGTCTCAGCCAAAACCTTGTCCGCCGTCGAATCGTTACGGTTCATCACACTTCCTCCAAGAGTTGTTGCTGGCCCTCATAGAGATGTATGTTCTTTCGCTAGTTGTCCTGGTGTAAATGCAATTGAGCCGCGTTGTCTCCGCTAATCCGAATCAGCCGGTCCGGATTTTGGTACTGGGCAACCAGGTAACGCGTTAAGTCGACTTGCATTTCACGCATCGTTGCCAACAGCCGCGTTCGCTGTTCGTCGGTGGCTTGTTGGTGATCGAGTTGAATTTGGTGCGTTTCCCGTTCGTGCTCGCATTCGATTTGGTTGTTCATTCGCTGAGCTTCCGCGTTCGCTTTCAGTTCTACTTCGTCTCGGCGTAATTGCTCATCGTGTTCCAGCCGCTTCAGTCGCACTGTATGTTCCGCCTGGAGAGCTTCCATCGTCTGGCGTTGTTGTTCACGGTCCGCCTCGCGGCCCAGCTTCATGTCGGCTAACTCTTGAGCTTGATCTTCCGTTTCCGCCTCGAGCTTCAGCTGCGTACGTTTCTCGATCGCTCCGTCGTGCATGGCTTGCAGCGTGCTTCCGGCTGTGTAGCCGCGATAGACGACTTTGTTGATTTGATAGCCGATGCGTTGCGCCCGCAGTGTCAGGTTGGGATAGGTTTCGACCTCGTTTAGCTGATTCGTTTCCTGCTTGAAGGTCTCGAAATTGCGAGTCCCAACGAAGTCAATCACGTCGGCCGTCACTGCGTTGATAAAGTCGGCGATCGGATCGTGAGTCTGATCGAGCATCGTCTCGATATCCGCCAGTTCGAAAAAGATCATCAGCTTGATGGTCAACAAGGCGTCATCGGCCGTACGAACGTCGTCGACGACGTGATAAGTCTGGTCGGGAATCACGCGGAGCCGATGGAATCGCAGCCCGCGCGGGATCTTCCGAAGCGGGTTCTTGCGGTCGGCACCGTGCCAGTGGAACTCGTGCAGCCACTCCTCCTGTTGAGGTACAAATAGAGCCGGGCCGCGCTCGACGCGCCGTTCGACGTCACCGTTATTACGCCGATAGACGACGAGTGCCTCGTGAGAATCTAGCGGCAGCGCTTCCTTGACTTCGATCGTCTTGTGTTCGACGGGATCGTGCCACACCGACGCCGGCCCCCGCAAATGCTCACGATGGCCATCGGCGAATTCGATCGCCAGATACTCGTCGGCTCCGGCACGGTGGTGCGACAAGCGTTGAACGGTCTTTCGAAACAAAACAAGACGTCGCGGTCCGTCGATGAATCTCACTTTACCATTGACATCCCAGACGGCAATTCGGTCACCTTGTCGAACAGTGCGAATGGAAAGCATAGTGGACCTCCTCAAAAAA
>CAUZVF010000392.1:0-5935 GCA_963582955.1 Planctomycetota bacterium | reverse complement strand
TCCAGTTTGCCCCATCGTGCCAAAGTTGCGGCGGAAGTTCAAATGGAACTGCCGTTAGCGATTTGGCCATCAAGCATCGAATACCGTTGCTTCCTCGTCGTTGACTGCCGTCGCTAATTCGTCGTCGTCATCACTGACGCCAGTTTTCAATCGGTGCTCAATTCGACCCAATCGATTTGCGATCAAAGCTAGCTGCTTCATTGCGGCGATTACCAAGAGAATCGCAATAATCGCCGATGCCAACGCGGCGATTGCCAAGAGTCGATCCATTTCATTTATTCCTAATGGAATCTGTGGATGCTTTCGAGCCCGCATCGAGTACCATCGTGCCAAAGTTGCGGCGGGAGTTCAAATGAGCAACTCGGCATCGTCCCGCTGGTGCTGTTATCGCTCGTCGCGCAGGGGTTGGCGTGGCGCGCCATTGGCGTGGATTCTCAGCTTGTGTTTGTAATTTGCACGCCAGTCGAGTGTAATCCGTTTCCGCTGTGGCACAGAGTATTCACCCAGCGAATGCCGGCCTGGGACGAGCGGTTGTACGCAGTATCCGGAGACGATCACGGCATCGGTACGCACCGCGAAAAGCGGACGAATTTAGCTCCTTTCTGCGGACGCCTTTTCGGCAGGAGAGTCACAACGATATGAAGCAAGAAGAACAACCACCGATCAAGCTGATCGTGTTCGATCTGGCCGGCACAATCGTTGACCACGGCTGCATGGCACCAATCGCCGCGTTCGTCGAAGCTTTTCGACAGATGGGAATCACTGTCTCAAACAAACAAACGCGCGGACCGATGGGTTTACACAAGCTCGATCACATCCGCGAGTTACTCAAGTTGCCCGACGTCATCCAACAGTGGCAAGACAAGTACGACCGTGAATCGACCGACGACGACGCTCGTCAAATTTACGAAGCATTCATTCCAATGCAGCGAGATGTTGCTCAGTTGCACGCGACGCTGATACCGGGATTCAAGGAATGCGCCGCGGCATTGAAGGAATCGGCCATCGCCGTTGCGACCTCGACCGGTTATCCGCGAGTCGTCGCGGACCCCGTCTTCCACATGGCCGCCGAGCAGGGATTCGGTCCGGACAACACTGTCTGCGCCGATGAAGTACCAGCGGGACGGCCGGCACCCTGGATGATCTTCCGGAATATGGAACAACTGGGAATTTTTCCTCCATCAGCCGTCGTGAAGGTTGGAGACACCGTTCCCGACATACAGGCCGGCCGCAATGCCGGCGTCTGGACAGTCGGCGTCACTGAAACTGGCAGCGAATTCGGTTTGACACAGGAAGAGCTGGGAGCCTTTGTTGTGAATGACAATGTGGCCGGGTTTGACGTCCAGCATCGTTTTGTTTGGGTGCGAGTGATAACACGTCTTGCTGTAGCCGTTGTCGTCAATCCACGCAATCAAGTACGTCGTGCCGGTCGTGTTTTCGTTTTCGACCTCAAACATCATGGCGTAAATTTGCATCGGCTTCGACTCCATTCGTTGAAACGGGCATTATCGTCTGCGCCGGATGAGCGTGTCCAGTTGCCCCATTACGCAGCCCCCAACGTATAGTACTGCGCCCAGGGCCAATTGACGGCGGCATGGGACACTGCGGACACATCGTGTTAGAATCCTGACAGTGATTGCCACCTCGACAGAAAGAGGAATTGTCGTTAGGTCGGCAGGTACGGGAGTCAACGATCGAGAATCAGGGAAAACAATGGGACAGTCATCCAGCCGAGATTCTGACGAAAAGCTTTCTCGTCGACATCTTTTGCAGGTTGGTGGCGTCAGTGCGCTGGGTCTCGGATTGCCTCAGCTGTTGGAATCAGATTGTGTCTCGGCTGCAACGAGTGAGAAAAGTCGATCGGAAAAAGCCTGCATTTTCATCGTGCAGTACGGTGGTGCACCGCAGCAGGACATGTGGGATCTGAAACCGGACGCGCCAGAAACAATTCGTGGCGCATTCCAACCCATCGCGACGAGTGTCCCTGGATTTCAGATTTGTGAGAAGATGCCGTTGCTCGCACAAAGGGCCGACCGTTACAGCGTGATCCGCTCGATGCAGACAACCAACGGTGGGCATGACGGTGGAATGCACATCTGCATGACGGGCGATCGGAAGCCGACCGAGCGAACTCCGTACTTCGGTTCGGTGATGGCGAAACTCAGACCAACGACCGCCAACATTCCATCTTACGTCTGGGTCCAGAATCTGGCTGGCGATGTCAAACCGTGGTATCACGGTGGTGGATTTCTGGGTACGGCATGCAGTCCGTTGCGTGTCGGTCATGATCTTGACAATCCGTCGAATCCCAAGTTCCGATTTACCTCGTTCGACCCGCTGCAAGGATGCACTACCGATCGCATTGACAATCGATTCGCATTGCTCGGCTCGCTGGAAAACCGCGAACCGCGAGTTGCCGTTGAGGCGTCGTCAGAATTCCGAAGTCTGCAAGAGAAGGCGATCGATTTGGTGACCGGTAACGATGCGAAACGGGCATTTGACCTTGGCTTTGAATCGAACAAAAAGCGGCAGCGTTACGGCATGCATCCGCTGGGGCAAAATCTGTTGATGGCAAGGCGATTGATCGAAGCAGGCGTCAGGTTGGTGACAGTCGTTGCATTCACCGGTGTCCCGCCCGGTCAGAAATTCAAAAACGTGCAAACTTGGGACATGCACGGAGTGTTGTACAAGCCAGATGATAGTATCTTTGGCGGTTCTGCCTACGGACTCAGTTGGGCGTTGCCAAATGTCGACCAGGCGGTCTCTGCATTGTTGGACGATCTGTACGATCGCGGTCTGATCGAAAACACGTTAGTTGCGATGGTGGGCGAATTCGGCAGAACACCGAAAGTCAACAACCGAGGACGCGATCACTGGCCGCATTGTTATTCGGCGATGCTCGCAGGCTGCGGCATTCGTGGCGGCGCGGTCTATGGTGCGTCCGATCAACATGCTGCCTACGTCAAAGATAGACCGGTGATGCCGGAAAATTTCGGTGCGACGCTGTTCCATGCACTTGGTGTGCCTCCGGCGACACGATTTGGTCCAGACGGGTTTTCGAACAAAGTGAGCGAAGGGCAACCAGTGCTCGATCTGTTCGGTTAAGAGCAAGATGGTATCGAGTTCCGCTGCCGACCCGTCTTGTTGCACGTGGCCCGCAATCTGCTTCGCGATTACGGATCAATATTCATGACTGAAAGGCGATTGAACATGTGCCTTGTGGGATCGTTGCGTCAAATGCTGTGTTTCTGCGGTGCGATCTGCGTTTTCGTTGTGCCGGTGTCTGCCGATGAGCCAGGAAAGATTTGGGATCGGCAGATCCTTGCGCAACCGTTTGACAAGCAACCTTTCCACCAAATCGCGATCCCGGAATGGGTGCAGGAAACGTTGGGATGCGGGTACACCTTGTCGGTGATGAATTCTGAGCAACGCGAACAGGCTGCCTCGCATGGAGTCCGTCTGAGCGAAATGGGATTCGTCGATCCGTTTTACGCGTATTACGACAGCAAACTGTTGAAACGTCGGAATCCGAATGTATCGCTGGATCGATTGGACAAGAACATTGCCGAATACAAGCGCCTCGGCGTTCGAATTCTGGGTGTCTATCCGCCGAGCTTGCAGAGCGAAGTCTATGAACTTCATCCCGAATGGCGGCGTATCTCGACAAACACAACAAAGATTCCACAGGTTGATTTGGTCACGTCTCCACATGGCGGAATGTTATGCCTGCTTGGTCGTTACGGTGATTTCTTCATTGATGTGCTGGCGGAGATTCTCACCAAGTTTCCCGATGTCGACGCATTTAGCTTCGACGGGCTGCATTACGGCGGTGTGTGCTATTGTGGCGAGTGTCGCAAGAACTATAAGGCTGACACGGAATCCGAGATCCCGAATGCGGACCTTAATGACCCGGCATTTCGCAGGTACCAGCATTGGGCCGATCGGAAAATGGAAGACCTTGTTCGGCGGATGCAGACGCGGCTGAAGCGAATTAAGCCCGAAGTCGCTCTGGTAACCTGGTCAACGAACGCCGGCCGGTTCGGACATTTCCTGAGCATTCCGCGCAATATGCCGGCGCGAATGAACTTGTTGTTTGACGCACCAGATCAGGAATTCTGGCTCGATGAAACCAACCGCGGAACAACGATTGTGCCGGCTTTTTCAAATGCCTATATCTGGGCGTGCACGAATCACCGTGTCGCATTCAGCGAGCCATACATTCTGAGCCACGGGAATCCCTACGGGAAAGACAGTTTTCCGCCGTCCGAAATTCTACGCCGCATGTTGCTAGCGGCGACGTACGGAGCAACACCCAGCATTGCCGTGATTCAGCCCAAGCACTTGCAGCAGGAGTTGTATCGTTGCATGGATGAACTACAACGCCGCAAGCCTTGGTTGATTCGCAAACAACCCGAACCATGGGCCGCGCTCGTGATGAGCGACAACACGCGAAACTTTTACGGACGAAAAGCCGGACTCGTCGAGGAACGATATTTGGCCAACGTGTTCGGAGTCTTTCGCGCCGCGGTCGAAGAACATCTGCCGCTGACGGTGATCAATGATTGGAATCTCACAGCCAAAGATTTGTCACGTTACAAGGTCTTGATTCTCGCCAATACTGCTTGTTTGGATGATCGCCAGGTTTCGGCGGTCAGAGACTATGTCGCCAAAGGCGGTGGACTTGTCGCCAGTCTGGATGCGTCGCTTTTCGACGAATTTGGCAGCCCGCGGAACAACTTCGCCTTGGCGGATGTTTTCGGTGTTGACTATCGCGGACTCTTGACGACCAAGGCCTCAAAGTCGGAGGAGGTCGATGTCAACTTCGCGCAGGCCATCGGCCCCGATTATTGGGAAAAGCGTAAGAATGTGTTCGATTTCCGCCAGGATCCGCAGTCGTTTCTGAATCAAGGAAAAATGCGGACCTATGTGCATGATCAATTGGTGACGTTCAAAGGTCCGGCGGTGAAAGTCCGACCCCGTCAAAAGGATCACGACATGCCTGCAATGATCCGTTTCAAGACGGCCCCGGTTGTGACGGAGTATCCCGGAGTCGTCACGAGCGAATTCGGCAAGGGTCGCGTGGTGTACTTCGCCGCCGGACTGGATGCGGCCTATTACTTGTACTCTTATCCCTACCAGCGTCTGGTTCTCAAACACGCCATCACATGGGCGGCCAAGGAATTACCGCCGGTGCGGGTCACGGCCCCGATGTGCGTCCATAGCACGATTATGCGGCAACAGACCGATGACGGTTCCCGTTTAATCGTGCATCTTTTTAATGACCTGAACACCACGGCCCATCATGCGTTGCCGAACGACGACGTCCCACTACGTGAGGAGACGATTCCAATTCACAACATTCGGATTGATTTCGATGCCCGATACACAGTGGCCCGAATCACGCAGCAACCTGACGGAAAAGAATTGCCGCTGAAGCGGACTGACAAAGGTGCCAGCGTCAGTGTTCCGAAACTCGATATTCACACCTTGGTGGTTGTGGAATTGAAGCGTTGAATCCGATGGGTTCGCACGGCGATACATCCCAGGATGCCTTTCATGATTCACCATCTGACTCAACCACCGCGTCCAAGCTGGCCACGAATTCTGGGGCTGCTGCTGAGCACCGCGGCAATTCCCTGCTCACAGGCCGATGATTCTATTGACTTCTCTGCGCCCGTGGACACCATCGACGCTCTTTGGGCGAACTACGATCCGCGCATTGAGCCGCTGGAAATCGAGACGATCCGGACCTGGGATGAGGACGGCGTCCGCATCGAACAACTAGGCTTTACCGGCGAAATTCGGCGACGACAGAGAGTTCGCGTGTTCGCTTATCGCGGAGTTCCCATTCACGACGACGGCAAATTCCCTGGAGTGCTCCACATTCACGGAGGCGGACAGACGGCTGTTTTGGATTGGATTCGTTTTTGGGGCA
>CAUZVF010000391.1:0-5937 GCA_963582955.1 Planctomycetota bacterium | reverse complement strand
GATATCAGCGATCGTTTTTCGTGAACGACTTCATCGTGTGAAAGTGGCAACACGAAGTTTTCCGTCCACGCATACATCATTCGAAACGACAAGTTATTGTGGTGATGAGTCCGATGCACGGGATCATGCTGCATGTACTTCAGCGTGTCATTCATCCAGCCCATGTCCCACTTCATGCTGAAACCCAAACCGCCATCATAAACGGGACGCGATACTTTGGCCCAAGACGTTGATTCCTCGGCAATCGTCAGGATTCCGGGGAAGTCACGATGCACGGCTGAATTCAAATCTTTCAAAAACTGAACCGCCGCCAAGTTTTCACGGCCGCCGAATTCGTTGGGAAGCCAATCGTCTTTCGACCGTGAATAGTCGAGATATAACATCGAGGCCACCGCATCGACACGCAGGCCATCGAAGTGGTACACGTCGAGCCAGAATCGCGCGCTCGACAGCAGAAATTCCCGCACCTCGCTGCGTTGATAATTGAAAATCAACGTTCCCCAATCGGGATGCCGGCCCTGCCGAGGGTCCTCGTGTTCGTAAAGGCAAGTGCCATCGAACCGTCCCAGCGAATGCCCGTCGGTTGGGAAGTGACCGGGAACCCAGTCAACCAGAACTCCGATTCCAGCCTGATGGCAGTAATCGACGAAATACATTAAATCGTGCGGCGATCCGTACCGGCTGGTCGGAGCGAAATAGCCTGTCTTCTGATAACCCCATGACCCGTCAAAGGGATACTCGCCGATGGGCATCAGTTGGATGTGTGTGTAACCCATTTGCAGCACGTAATCGACCAGCATATGAGCCAATTCGCGATAGTCGAAGTAGACTCGTCCGTCGGTCGGCCGTTTCCACGATCCCAGATGCACCTCGTAGATCGATACGGGTTGTTGCAGCCAGTTCGTTTCGCGGCGGCGGCTCAGCCACTCGTCGTCGTGCCATTCGGTTTCGCTCAAGTCGTAAACGATCGACGCCGTCTTCGGGCGGTATTCGGCCGCGAAGGCGTACGGATCGGACTTTTCGAGCACCGCGCCGGCTTGTGTCCCGATGCTGTATTTATACGCATTGCCATGTCCGATTCCCGGCATGAATCCCGACCAGACACCGCTATCGCTGCCATACAGCCAATGGCTGCCATGCGTCCAACCGTTTTTGTCACAAATGACCGACACCTCATGCGCATTCGGTGCCCAAACGGCAAAGCGGGTGCCGGTGACGCCGTCAATCTGATCGATGTGGGCTCCGAGTGTGTGGTACATGGAATCTTGGTTGCCCGTCGAAAGATCGAATTGAGCCGCCAGTTGTGCGGACTGTTGCTGCAATTCCTGAAAATGTGGTCCAACACGCCGTGAATCCGAGGATAACTTTCGGCGGGCGTTTGGGAAGCGTGCTCGATCCATCGAAGTCCCCGCAAATCCATTCGCGCACGGCTACGTTCCGATCGTAGCGATCACGTAAAAAATGAAGGCTGGATCGTAGCAACTGGCGAGAATGCCGACAATCGAGGTATTTGCGGTTCTCAAGACCGAATCGATGACGGAAGATTTTGCAAACCATTCTGTCATCTCAATTGTTACCGGTATTGCCGTTCTTCGTACAAGCCAATGCATCAACTTGCAAAAAGCCGAATACCAATTCTGGTGTTGGGGCCAATTCTTCTCGTCTGGTTCAGTTATTGGATCAGCATCGAGCGACCGCGGCAAATCGAGGCGGCGTCGGTAAATTCCGCGCGGCGCCGCGCGGTTTTTGTTCCCATCGATGGCAAGACGGAACAACAACCGCATTGCAACCTGGCCGCGCGAGCATTGGCGGCACGGCTCGATCAGAGATTTCGGATTGTCGTGCGGTCGCCGTATGTCTTGGCGGGAAACATGACGCCCGAAGAACTTGACGAGCACTATTCGCGGACGATTGTTCCGACCGCGCGAGCTCTGACAACATCCTACTTCGATCAGGAACCGACGGCGCCGATTGTCATCTTGTTGTTTGCGAACGAGGCATCATATCGCGACATTGCCTGGAAGTTCGACAAGCGTGACGATACTGCGTACTACGGGTACTACGTTCGGCCCGAACGGCGGATCATGCTAAACATCGCGACGGGAAATGGAACGTTAGCGCACGAACTGACTCACGCGTTGGCTCACTTTGACTTTCCCACGATGCCCGAGTGGTTTGACGAAGGATTGGCATCGTTGCACGAAGAGAGTGAATTCTCGGACGATGGGTTGCGGCTGATTGGCCGTTCTAACTGGCGGCTCCATCAACTGAGGCATACTCTGCGACGAAATCGATTACGTCCACTGGGGACAATGATTGCCGCCACTGGCATTCGGCCCGGGCACGAAACCGTCGACTATGCTCACGCACGGTACTTCTGCCTATTCCTTCAAGAGCGGCAATTGCTAACTCATTTCTATCGCAAATTGCGGATGAGAGCCGCCGACGGTGTGGCGAGTGACGTTGTCCTGCGAGAATTGTTCGACGTCGTGTCAGTCGCCGAGATTGATAAAGAATTCCGGGATTGGCTTGCTGAATTGCAAGACAGCAAGCGACATTTTGTGCCCAGCGCGGAATAAGGCAACGCTGTGGAGCATTTTCTGTAGCCGGATTCGCAAGAATTCGGGCAGTTCTTGTTCCAAGTTCCGAAGTCTTGCGACTCCGGCTACAACAGAAACCTTTGTTTTGTCCGACAAAAACTGTTCCACAGCGTTGGGATTAGGGAAGAAACCCGCGTTCCCGCAACTCTTGCACATTATCGTGCGCGCTTGACCAAACTCGCTCGGCGGCGTATTTCAGCACGGCAACGCCGGCCAATGGTGGCGGAGCCGTCAGGATGGCGACCTGATCTTCTTCTTCGGTGTCCAACTGTTGGCTGAGCCGGTCGACGGCTTCTTGAACGCTGTCGCTGACGATTCGATCGGGGCCGCTTGTGTTGTCAAACTTGAGATGTGAGAATCCCGCCGTGCGGGCCATCAGGAAATCGATAATTCCTTCGTCACCGTGGTCTTCAAAAAAGTTGTGGAATTCGGGACGCGCCGAATCCGGAGTAATAATCGTCGGCCGCGTGATTCGCACTTCGCCCTGGCGGATCGACACGGTTCCTCCGGCCGATTTCGCGTGTAACACCAAAAAGTAAGGCAGTTGCGACTCACCAAACGTGAACAACGAATAGTGGACAGGCCGAGCAATCTCGACGGATTCCCACAATTGCTGAAAGTGTTGCTCGTCGTGGTAATCCGAAAAATCCATTGAAGAGACTATCCTCTATGGGCATTGGTCGCCGTCAACCGCGTCAAAATTATAGTTGAGCCGATGCAGATTACGAACACAAGTGCATTGGATAGGTGTCTTGTTTGGGCAACCGACATAACGCGTATTGGATCCGATGTGCCAACTAGCAGTTTATCGAGATTTCCTTTTGCCGGCGCGGCGGGCTTGTGTTTGCACAAGTTCAAAAAACTGATCAGCCCTGGCGGCAATGTCCCGCCACTTGACAAACTCGTCGGCTGTTGAGAAAACAATTCGTAACACGCATGGCAATCTAACAGAAGCTATCGCATCCGATTACTCCGGATAACGTTTGCACTCGAGAGGCAACGATCCGGATTCGCCGAACTTTTAGAGAATACTTCGAGGAGTCACACACATGGGTGGTCCGATTGTACGAACTGGTACAACACCGGAATTTTGGAAGAACTGGGATCAAGTCTTTGGAGAAAAGAAGAATTCCAGATCAACTAAAAAGAAAGCCGGTGGCAAGAAAACTGTCACTGCCAAAAAGACGGCCAAGAAAACAAAGAAGAAAGCCAAGAAGAAAACGTAATTCGCCAGCCAGACCTGTCGATTGGCTAGTGCCCCTGCATCCGGATGGTCGCAGGGGCTTTTTCATTGATGGCCCCTTAGACGAACGGCGGATGAGAATCTATCACTTGAGAACCGTGGGCTAGCACCCATCGGCTGGTATCATTAGCCGCGACGCGCTAGCGTCCGGTTTCTGCTGGTAAATTCTCATCTGCCGCTCGCCTCGCCCCAAAAAATCCAAGATTTTCGCTTGTGAGTTCCAATTTGCACGAACAGCTTGAAGCGTCCAAGTCGCGGCGTTGTCAAATCGTCTCGACAATCGTCGTTTTCGCCAGCATTTTTGTGTTCGGCTTGGTGAGTGATCCGGTACCCGGGATCAACGAACCACACTACTTGACCAAAGCAAAGCACTATTGGAATGTGGAATGGTGCGAAGGTGATTTCTTTCTGGAATCTTCAAATCCGCATCGCGTTTTTTATCAGACGATCGGCCTGCTGACCCGATTAACAAACTTGGAACAAGCCGCGTGGATCGGGCGAGCCCTCGCGTATGCGCTATTGGCATTCGGTTGGACGTCGCTGGTCCGGCAACTCAGCGCGGCCGATTGGGCAGGCGTGTGGTCCGCATGGATTTTTCTAACGATCGCCGCCATCGGAAACCTCTCAGGAGAATGGCTTATCGGAGGGATCGAGTCAAAAGTTGTCAGCTATGGTTTCGTGTTTTGGGGATTGGCTTTGTTGCTCGGCAACAAACGTCGCCGTGCCGCCGCGCTATTCGGAGCATCGATTAGCTTCCATCCCGTCGTTGGAATCTGGAGCACCTTGGCGGCTGTCATGGCAATTGGCATCAGCCAGTTCATCGGATCGAAGGCGGTCGCCGATCTCAATTCCAGTTCACCACGTCGCAAGCGATTTCAACAACCTATCATTTGCGGAACGATCGGATTGATCTGTTCGTTGCCCGGTTTGATACCGGCGTTGCAACTTCTCAGAGGCAACTCGGGCGAAATTGAATACGAGGCCAACTACATCCAAGTGTTTTACCGGTTGACACACCACCTTGATCCGACCGACTTTCCGGTTTCCGCCTACATCCTGTATCTTGTGCTGGCGATTGTCTGGTTCGGCACGCATCGGTTACGTCGGCCAAGCGAGCCGTCTCGTCTGTTTTTTTGGTTTGTCGTTGCCGCGATGGCAATTGCCGTCGTGGGACTCGTGATCGGATTCCACATTCGGGAACCAGTTGATATGTGGTTTTTCCGAACGCGGATGAAACTGATGAAGTTCTATCCGTTTCGATTGTTCGATGTCGTGATGCCGCTGGCCGTGTCCATTTCAGTCGCGAGCCTTCTTCAAGATTGGTCCACCGGGCCGGACGCAAAGACTCGAACCAGGCGCAGAGTGGTTGGCTGGATTGTACTCGCGTCGGTATTCGCAACTTGCATCGTGTATCGTGCAACGACGGAACCCAGCGCTGCCACGAAAAGGAGACGGGATCGGGATTGGATCGCCGCTTGCGAGTGGATCAGCGAGAACACTCCCGCCGATGCGCTCTTTCTGACTCCGAGAAGTAACAAGAACTTTAAGTGGTACGCCGACAGAGCGGAATATGTATCACACAAGGACTGCCCACAGGATGCACCGGGGATCGTCGAGTGGAACCGACGGCTGAATTATGTGCGGAACTGGGCGAAAACGAGTTTCGATGACGGTTATTCCCAAGCCGCCGTTCTCGAGTTATTACGGAAAACGGGGATCACGCACATGATCCCGGATCCAAAACTCGGGCCATTCAAGTTCCCAACAATTTATCGCAACGATTCGTATCGCGTGTATCGCATCAAGTGATACATGGTTTTGCTCGGCAGCTGCCGTCCTTTAGAATCAATCGTCCTTTAGAATCAATCGTACGATCCGCACCCAATCATCGCTTTCGTCACGGCAATGGAGTTTGAAAAAATGCTGAGACAATTACCTTCTGTCGTTGGAATCATCCGCATCTCTTTTTATTTCGCCGTCGCGGTTCTTTTGGCGAGTTGTACAACTCACGCCAACGAAGATTCGAATTCGAAATCCAACGCCACGGCAAAGAAAAAGGACGAGCCGAAAACGAAATCCGCTTTTCCGGATCCC
>CAUZVF010000390.1:0-5950 GCA_963582955.1 Planctomycetota bacterium | reverse complement strand
CAGAACGCGGTTAAGATCAACAGAATTCTGGAAGCGAGACGCGATGTCGATTCCGTCCAGCGTCAGATTCTGAGGACGCGTGCCGCAGTCGCAACGCGTCGATCCGAGATTGCCCGGGCCGCCGCCGCCGTTCGCGACGCACAGGCTCGTTTGCGGTTGCTGGTCAACGATCCTTCGATGATCCACGCCGGAGTCATCGAGATGATTCCAACCACTCAGCCCAAAAATAGCGAAATCGAATTACCGATGCAGGCCACCATTCACACCGCCTTGATGTACCGGCCGGATATCTCGCAAGCGATTCAAAGCATGCGGGCCACCGGTGTCCGGTTGGGTGTCGCCAAGAAGGACCTGCTGCCGCGACTCGATTTGATTTTGGGTACTTACGTCAGCGGATTGGCAGGCCAATCCAGGTTGCATAACGCTTATGGAAACCAGTTCGATCGCGGCGAGCCCGGCTATTCGGTGGGCCTGATCTTCGAGGTCCCGATCGGAAACCGCGCCGCCAAGGCACGTCACGACCGGCGTTGTTTGGAGGTCAAGAAAGCATTGCACGAATTCCACGCAACGGTCGAAGCGGCCATCACCGACGTCGAACTGGCCGTCCGCGAGTCACGCACTTCGTATCAGGAAATGGAAGCCAAGCTGCAATCGATGATCACCACGCAAACCGAAGCCAATTATCTGCTGAACCGATGGCGAATGTTGCCCGGCGAGAACGGATCGACGGTTTTACTGCTCGAGGATTTGCTGGACGCTCAAGTCCGCGTCGCGGAAGAAGAGTTTGGATTCACGAACGCACAAATTTCGTATGTCTTGGCAATGACTGAAGTGAAGCGAGCGACAGGAACTTTGCTGGCGTTTGAACAAGACTATCGCCAGTTCGATTTGACCGGCGAAACGATCATTGAGGAATGAATGAGTCCCCGGAGGGACATTCGATGGACTGGGTACCACGTCTTCGTAGAAGGCGTGCGGCGCAGCCGCTGGAAACTGCGTCAACGCTTTAAACACGAATAATGTCTGATTGTTGTGGATGGTTTTTGAGCGGTTTCCTGTCGCTTCGCGACACGGCTTGCTGAACGCAAGCCGTGGTACCCTTCGTTACACATACCCGCAAAGTCGCTAATCCTGGGCTAACGCCTAGGGCTCTTTGCTTTCGCCGCTCCGCGGCTGACTTTGTTAGCGGTCGAACATGAGAGTCACACAATTCTCACGCGCTGATAAATTCCGCAGACGGCATTTCGACGCTGCCAATAATCTACCACTCGACGAGATTGTCGCTCGCATTAAGTCGGCCGCGGCTGAATTGAATCGGTGTACCGATCTTGAACTGCGTGATCGGACCACGTCGCTCCGCGAATTGCTCGAAACCAGCGAACACGTTGTCACGACGGAAATCCTCGTTGCGGGATTTGCATTGGTCAACGAAGCTGCGCGGCGGACGCTAGGCATCAATTACTATGACGTGCAGTTTCTTGCCGGTATCGCACTGGCACGCGGTTCGATCGCCGAGATGCAGACCGGCGAGGGGAAAACCTTCGTCGCCGCATTGCCGGCATTCGTACAAGCACTTTCTGGAAACGGCGTGCATGTCATCACGACAAACGACTATTTGGCACAGCGAGATAGCGAATTGCTGTCTCCGGTATTCGAGTTACTGGGGCTTAGCGTTGGATTATTAAAAGATCGCGCACAACCCGCTGACAAACGCCGTGCTTACGCCTGCGACATCACATACGGTCCTGGGTACGAATTCGGATTTGATTATCTGCGCGATCAACTCGCCTTGAGAGACACCCAGCGGAAGCCGCTTGGAACGGCTTTGCGAGGCCGGTTGCGTGGCGAATCGGAACACACAATCGAAACGATCCAGCGCGGATTGAACTTTGCGATTATTGACGAGATCGACAGCGTGTTGATCGACGATGCCAGTTCACCGTTGGTTCTCAGCGACCAGCCGAACGGCCCAGCCGAAGATGCCGAAGCACACCGAGTCGCACGCCGTTTGCTGTCGCAACTCGAATCTGAACGGCATTTCGAGGTCAATTCGTATTCCGGCAACATCACGCTGACCGACGACGGAAACGCATTCATCCATTGCGAATCCGTCGACATTCCATTTTCTGTTCT
The DNA here is from genome assembly GCA_963582955.1 of Planctomycetota bacterium. Classification (GTDB taxonomy): domain Bacteria; phylum Planctomycetota; class Planctomycetia; order Planctomycetales; family Planctomycetaceae; genus CAUZVF01. The sequence continues at coordinate 3,817 of CAUZVF010000390.1, read as the reverse complement.
GTTGCGGCCATGGTCCCAATACGTTCTGAAGGCTCTTTCGGCCGAGCACATTTTTTATCGCGGTGTGCAATATGTCGTTGATGACGACAGCATCCGAATCGTCGATCAAAGCACGGGCCGCATTTTCTCGGAACGCACTTGGCAAGATGGTCTGCACCAAGCAGTCCAGGCCAAGGAGAGCGTTTCGATCACTGCCGAAAGTCAGCCGTTGGCGCGGGTCACAAAACAACGGTTCTTCCGATTGTATGGACAATTGAGCGGAATGACGGGCACGGCGCGAGAAAGCACCGACGAATTTCGTGAGTTTTACAGCCTGGAAGTCCGCACGATTCCCCTGCGCAATCCGTCCCAACGCACTCTGCTGCCAACGCAATTCTTTTCCGCCGCGTCCGATAAATGGAGAGCTATTGTTGAGGAGGTTGGGCGAATTCACGAAACCGGCCAACCGATCTTGATCGGGACGCGGACGATTGCAAACAGCGAACTGTTGGCCGAAGAACTCCGCGATCGAGGCGTTCCGTTCCAACTGTTGAACGGAACTCAGGACGAGGAAGAAGCCGAAATCATTGCCAGAGCGGGACAGCCAGGAATCATCACAATCGCCACAAACATGGCAGGACGAGGAACCGACATCAAAGTACCTCAGGAATCGATCGAACGCGGAGGCCTGCACGTCATTGCCAGCGAACTTCACGAATCCCAACGAATCGACCGGCAACTGACAGGCCGCGCGGCCAGACAAGGTGATCCCGGATCAGCAAGATTTTATGTTTCCTTGGAAGACGACTTGATAAGGCGGTATGGATCGTGGCTGGCCAAAAGTTCGACGCGGCTCGGAAACGATAACGGGAACATCGCGGTCAACATGTCGAAACAACTTTCCAAGATTCAGCAGCACGCGGAAAGCACAAATTTTCTAAGACGCAGATTGCTCTTTCGACGAGACGCCCATCGCGACAGCATCATGACTAGGCTTCACGGAGATTCTTAGATGACAAAACTTAGAACCAATTCACCCATCTGGCTGTGTTCGATATTCCTGACTCTGTCACTTGCGATCGCCAATAATGCGACCCGCGCCCTCGGCAGTGACATCGAAGGTTTCACCGAACCGTATCGCGTGATCAACGTGGCAGCCGCCGAGATTGGCATCCTTACAAAGATCGAGGTGCGCGAGGGCGACGCCGTCGGCGAGAAGCAGATACTGGCCCGTTTGAACGATGGCGTCCTGCGAGCCTCGTTACGGATCGCGGAAGCCGGCATGAAGAGCCAAGGGCAACTGAACTCGGCAAACGCGGAATTGCGGCTGAAGACAGACCGGCTCGAAAAGCTCAAAGAGCTGCGAATCAGCGACAACGCCAGCCAGCAAGAAGTCGACCGCGCGGGCACGGAAGTGGAAATCTCGCAATCGCGCGTCTTGGCGGCTGAAGAAGCGTTACTGGTGAAAAAGCTGGAATTCGAGCGCATCGAAGTGCAACTCGAACAGCGGATCATGCGGTCGCCGATCAACGGTGTCGTCACGGAAATCTTCAAGGATATTGCCGAGCACGTGTCTCCGACCGATCCGATCGTGATGACCGTTGTGCAGCTCGATCCGCTGTATGCTACGTTTTCAGTTTCCTCGAGCGAAGCCGAGGCATTGAAGAGAGAGCAATCGGTAAGAGTGTCGATCGGCAGCAAACGCAGCAAGGTCCAAGGCATCGTCGAATTCATTTCACCCGTCACGAACGCCGAAAGCGGGACCGTGCGAGTCAAAGTGCGGCTACCAAATTCGAAAGGAGAACACCGCAGCGGCGAGCGATGCATTTTGATCTTGAACAAAAACCATATCCCGCGATTGTCTCAGTCGAAGAAGTAATCAATTCGAGTTATCCAAACATCCCCACCGACCCCGCGTCGGTGGAAAAATGACTTAAGAGCTAATTCCCCGTAGCATTCAAGTCACGTTTCCACCGACGCAGGGTCGGTGGGGTTGTGTCATCGCAAGCCGATCCATCGCATGTCCAATTCTCCCGGATTTTCGAGTGTTGTCGTTGATACGCAGGATGCGTTGCCGGACACGTTGTCGAATGGGGATGAAAGTTTTTGGCGAGACATCGCGGCGGCTGCCGGCAAGGACAAAGAGCAATGGCTTGCCAAAATCGCTCAACTCGAGACCGAAGCTGAGCAACTGTCAGCAATCAGCGAGTTAATCGCCCGGTTGCAATCGTGCGACGGACTCGATACGGCCGTGGCCACGCTTGTCGATGAATTGCACGAACACTTGCAGTTTCAGCAAGTTGTTCTCGGTTTGAATGCTCGCTCGGACCGTTCGTGCGTCGTCAAAGCAATTTCGAATACTGATGTCATCGACCGGCGCTCGCGATTAGTGGAGCGGATCGAAGATACGTTGAACGAGTCGATTCATCGGGGATGTCTGTCAAAGTGGCCGACCGACGATACTGCCAATCGGCACGATCTGCTGGTCCACAAGAGTCTGGCCGAGACTGCCAATGTTGAATCGGTCATCAGTAGCCCAATTCGAGACGACGCCGGTGACGTACAGGGTGCGTGGCTATTTCTGCTGGGAGAAAGCGATGTTGCCGACACGGCGAAACTGAATTTCCTGGCCGCGGCCGAACGACCGATTGGTTCGTGCCTGAAGACGCTAAAACGGGCCGAGCGGGGTCGTCTGCATCGAATTGCTCAGCAGTTTAAGTCGTTTGTCCGTGGGCGTACAAAGCTTGCTGTTACGGCTGCCGCGATTGTATTGTCAGCAATTCTTGCGATTCCGTTGCCGTACAAAGTCAAATGCGATTGCCAGCTTCAGCCCGTAATTCGACGGTACGTGGCCGCGCCCTTCGAAGGCACGCTCGCCGAAAGTTTCGCCGAACCGGGCGACATCGTCGAGGAAGGGCAACTGTTGGCCGAAATCGACGGTCGGGAAATCCGATGGAAGCTCGCCGGGCTGTCGGCCGATCATCAGCGGGCTGCCAAGAAAAAGGATAGCCATCTTGCAAAGCACGATTTTGCCGAGGCGCAACTTTCCAAGTTCGAGATGGAACGGCTCGATAACGAAATGCAACTCTACCGGCACCGCGCCGAACATCTCGAAATCCGCAGTCCGATCGCTGGACTCGTGATCGGCGGCGACCTGCAGAAGGCCGAAGGAGTGCCGCTGACGATCGGGCAGACACTTTTTGAAATCGCGCCACTGGATGAAATGATCGTCGAAGTTGGTATTCCCGACGACGAGATTGCTCACGCCGCGACCGGTCAGAATGTCTCGATCGCGCTCGACGCTTTTCCACGGCGTGAATATGAAGGAACCATCACGAAGATTCACCCGCGCTCGGAAATCGTTGCTAACGAAAATGTCTTTGTCGCGGAAGTTCGGTTGAACAATGCGAGCGGACTGTTGCGTCCCGGCATGCGAGGCCGGGCAAAGATCATTGGCGACCGGCATCCGCTGGGTTGGAATCTGTTCCACAAGCCGTGGGAAAAACTCGTCTTTTGGCTTGGGTGGTGACGTGTACGAGAAACAGGACCACGCCACTCGTGATTTGGCTCGTGCGAAGTTACGGCTGCACGACGAACTGGTCTTCACGCCGCAACGGCACGGCAAGCAGACGTTCTATCATGTCGAGATTCCATCGCAGTCAAAGTTCTATCGGATTGGTGCTCCCGAGTACGCATTCATTTCGCTGTTCGATGGAAACACGACGGTCGCCGAGGCGATTTCGTTGTCTGCCAGAACACTCGGGGTCGAATCACTGACCGAACACGAAGCCGAATCAGTTTGCTCGTGGCTGATCGAATCGGGGATGGCATCAACCAA
>CAUZVF010000389.1:0-5950 GCA_963582955.1 Planctomycetota bacterium | reverse complement strand
AAGCTGACGCATGCCGCTCGCCAACACTGTGTATTTCGAGACTTTGGCGGAACCATTGTGCTCACAATTACTTCCGTCGAATTACCGAATGTTCATGAATAATCCGGGCTTACGCCTTTTGAATTTGCACGCATTTTGTTAGACCCGAAGGGACGGGGACGGGGACGGCAGGTTAGGAAACGGCGCGGAAATTAAACCGGTATCTGTCCGTCCGGAGTCAGGCGTCCAGAATGCCGGTTTTAATTCAGTGCGGTTCCTTGGAAGCGCCGGCGTAAGCTTGGGGACTTGTGCCCGATCAGGAATGACGCGCCGAGCTGTGTCGCCGCTCCGCGGCTACCGAAATGTGCAACTTCGCGTCTGGCTACGGTTTTCGCGGCGCTTTAGCCCAAGTTCTCCAGTAAGGATTCATAGCCATAGGCATGCACAAGCAAGAACGCGGGTCCAATTCTTCAGAACCAGCGCGTTTGACGTTCCAATCGATCAAGAATTGGCGGGGGTAACGGATTGCGGTGGATTATTCATCAGCCGCCACGCGCTAGCGTCCGGTTGATTCAAATCCCGGAGAAACCCGACGCTAACGCGTGGCGGCGTGGCGGCTGGGTGGCTGGGTGGCTGGGCGGCTGGGTGGCTGGGTGGCTGGGTGGCTGGGTGGCTTTCAATCTCGTGAATAATCCCGGATCGCGGCGGTTGCGGCATTGTCGTCGTTGTCGGCTTTTGAAGGATCATTGATCAGCCAAACTCGCGCGGTGTCATCCTGGCTGGCAGTCAACGCATACTTCGCTTTGCCGTCTTTGCCGGCCGAAAAGGCGACCGAGGTGATCCCGCTGGTGTGTCCAGTCAGAGTCAGCAGCTCTTTTCCTAACTTGCCGTCTTTCGATTTCCCGTCTGTCCGGGATTCGACGTCCCAGATTCTGGCCCCTCCATCCCGGCAGCCAGTAATGACACGAGCACCATCGGGAGAAAACGCGGCGGACGTCACAACGTCTGGGTGTCCCGGCAACGTCATGACACGTTCTTTCGTTTTAACATTCCATATCGCGGCGTTGTTGTCGGCACCACAAGTGACAACGTACGTCGCTTGAATAGAAAATGCCGCTGCCAGCACTTCAACATTGTTACTGGCCGTCGAATGTCGAAGTGAAGCGACTTGATTTCCATCAACGTCGGTGATGCGGGCCGTGCCGTCATCGGATGCCGTCAGAATCCACTTTCCGTCGGGCGAGAACACGGCCGAATTCACAGCGCCCGCATGCGTGACAACGACGCGTGGATTCTTGAGTTTGCCGGATTGGGCATCCCAATCCCATAACTTGGCTGTCTTGTCGCGGCTGGCGGTCAAAATCGTATTCGGCATTGCCTTGCGGCCAAATTGCACGGCGGTGATCGCGGCGTCGTGAACGTTGTCGAACGACAAAACCGATTTCTTCGTGCGGCGATTCCAGATCTTGACGGTTCTGTCGCTGCCGCCCGTGATGATATGTTTTAGGTCGCTGGAAAAACTGGCCGAGGCGACTGCCCGATGTGATTGAAAACTCCCCACCGCCTTCTTCAAGGAAACATTCCATTTCTTGATCGACGTTCCAACGAGCGTGTACACTTCCTTGCCATCCGACGAGAACGAAGCGGACTGGACGGCGGTTTCAGCATTCTTCGACGTGAAATAGGCACCACGCGTTCCGGTTTCATCTTGCCCAGTCACGAAGTTCCATTTCCGGATAGAGGGGATTAAAGATCCCGTTTTGTGGCCATCCTTGTCACGCTGTACACGGGCTCCAGCCGTAATGAAATGGTGCGATTCGTGACCCGGCACGAATTCCATCGATGAGACCTGAAAGTCGTTGTCGAGGTGGATAGTTCTTAAGAGTTGCAATGAATCCGAAACCGTGAATACCTGGAGTTCCAACGGCAGCGGTTGTCCGGATTTATCTTTTTTCCCGTTATCACACAACGCGACGATATGTTTGCCGTCAGGCGCGACGGCCATCGTCAGGATTGATCCGACGAATTCGACCGGTTCTTTGCTGGCGTAATAGGTGTAACGGCTCACGGATTCGTGAGTCTTCGAGTCCCACACGATAAGCTGCCCATCATCGCTACAGGTGACAAATTGCTTTCCCGAATGTAGAAACTGAGCCGAGTTGACGGGTCCGTAATGTAAACGCATCCTGACGGGCGGCTTGTTGGTTGAGCGATCCCACAAAACGCCGAAGCCGCTGACGTCGCCGCTAAAGACCAATTTGCCGTCATCGGAAATCGCAACCGCCGTGACGTGGCCACGATGTTCGGTGTGCGATGCGGCCGGCGTTTTCAATTCGGATTGCCGCCCCATAATTGAGAGATCCCACAATTTCACTTCACGGTCGGCATTTTGCGAGCCGCCGCTGCTGCCGGTGATCAGCCATTGGCCGTTTCTTGAAACGGCCGCGAATGTATTCAACAACCCAGTCCCGTCAATCTTGAGCTGTTGTGTTTGGTGTTGGGCGTCCCAGATTCGAACCGACCCGTCCATCGAGCCCGTCAGCAAGTAGCCGTTGTTCGGGCCGTCGCCTTGGCGAAAATAGAGCAACCGCGATCCCGCGACATTCGTTCCTTCATGGAAGGTGGCTTCGACGGTTGCATCGGCGATGTTCCACAGTTTCGCCTTATGATCGTCACTGGCTGTCAGCACGAACTTTCCCGTTGGGTCGAAAATTGCGGAAGAGACTGCATCGGTGTGCCCGTTCAGATCGACGTTGCTCGGAGGCAACGGCAACAATCGTTCCTCGAAGTCCTTGGTGACATCCCACCGCCGCACTGTTTGATCGGTGCTGGCCGTGATCAGCTTGACGGGCGGATCTTGTTTCGGAGCAAACGCGGACGAAATCACGAATCCGCGATGACCGCGCAACTTTCGCGTGAGTTTCTTGTTCTTGAAATCCCAGACCTTCACCGTGAAATCGTCACTCGTGCTGATCAGTAAGCTCCCATCATCGGAAAATGCCAATGAACGGACGGCATCATCGTGTGCATCCGTTTTGCCGCGGCCTTGGTGCCGTGACGGCGACAAATCTTTCAGCGCAACGTAGCGGGTCTTTGGCTTTACACTTTCTGTTTTGTTATTGCGCGTCTTGGAAGCAGCGGGCAAGGTCTTGATGAGGGATTTGATGTAGTCACCCGGTTCGGGTGAGCTTTCGTCTTGCCACTTCCAGATGAGAATCCTGCGATCGACTCCGCAGCTAACAATGTCTTTGTTGTCAGGAGTAAACGTTGCGGCAGAGACGGAACCGGGCCGATTCTGCGAGTCATCAGGTCCTTGGAAACCGTGTTCGAGGAATTCCTTATACCTTTGAAATCCCGTAACGCCGTCCGCATTTTCCTCGATCGTCCACACAACGGCGTTGCCGCCCTTTTTGTTACTACTCCCTGTGGCGGTGACGATGCACTGTCTGATAACGGTTTCCTTGTCACCGGCGATTGTTCGTTGGCCGTCGAGTCGAGACTGAGTCCGTCGAAGCTGAACCGGTGCCGATGAAAACGCGACACAGTGAACCGGATAAATATGCTGGGCCACGGCCAATTGTTTGAGTTCAGAGAGATCCCACAAGCGAGCGGTACGGTCGCGAGATCCCGAGAGCAAATACTTCCCGTCAGGCGAAATGGCGATGCTGACGACTGCCTGTTCGTGTCCGCGAAGATGAGCTGGCGGCTGAGATTTGTCAGTGTGCCAGATGGTAATGATCCCGTTCGCCGCTCCGGTCAGAAGCCGTTTCCCATCTGCTGAATAGACAACACTTCGCAGAGCGATTCTCGCTGACTGATCCGCAGGCGCAAATTTCTCCGGTTCTTCACCTTTGGTGTTCGCGTCATAAACCCGGGCGATCCCATCGCCACACGCGGTCACAAATCGTGTCCCATCCGGATGATAGGCTGTGTCATTCACTTGTTTCTTGGTGTTGGTTTCATTCTGTTTTCCAAGATCGGCAATATATTTTAGCCGTGAGTATTCCCAATTGCGGTGGCTGTCGAATTTCTTGTTCGATAACTCGTTCAAGAGGTACACAGCTCTGTCGAATGCGTTCGTGCGGATCTTTTCGTCCGCAAGACCGATCTGGGCAATGTACTGTTCCGAAACCGCTAGTTTACGCTGTTCTGCTTCTGCTTCCTTCGCTTTCTTTTCTGCCTCAGCGGCTGCAACCGCAATCTTCTCGTTCTCTTCCGCCTTTATGCGTTGCTTTTCTTCCGCTAGTTTCGCTTTCTTTTCTGCTTCGGCGGCGGCAATCGCAATCTTCTCGTTCTCTTCCGCCTTTATGCGTTGCTTTTCTTCCGCCAGTTTCGCTTCCTTTTCTGCTTCGGCAGCGGCGATCGCAATCTTCTCGTTCTCTTCCGCCTTCATGCGCTGCTTTTCTTCCGCCAATTTCGCTTTCTTTTCTGCTTCGGCGGCAGCAATCGCGATCTTCTCGTTCTCTTCCGCCTTCATGCGCTGCTCGGTTTCGGCTAGCTTCGCTTTTTCCTCCAATTCTGTTGCGGCGATGGCTATCTGTTCGTTCTCTTTTGCTTTAATCTCGGCCGCGATCGCGTCATCACGTGCTAGTTCTGCTTTTTCCTTTTCGTCGGTAATTTGGTCACGCTGCGCGGTGATGGTTAGGTTCTTTTCGTACGTAACCAAGCCAAAAGTCGTCGCCCCAAGAAGAATGACAACGGCAGCGGCAACGAGGAGCTTGCGGGTTTGTGCGGCGCGGCGCTGTGCGGCCAGTTGGTCGTCCATCGAGGTTTGAATTCGTCGGGCGAGTTCGACGTGGCGGGAATTCTGCCGGTCCAATTGTTGTAAGCCGAGATCGAAGTCGCTTTTGGCCAACGCCCGTTCGGCTAACAGGTACTTGGCATCGGTTAGGCGGTCGCGGGCGGTTTGGTTGGCGTCCCACAGCTTGATGGCTTCGCCCAGCGCGAAGATCGCTTGCTGATACTCGTCGTACGTCTTCGACGTCGCGGCCTTCTTGATCAGGTTTTCGCCGTCGTTTTGCAGCCGGATGCTTTCCAGGTGTTGCTGGTATTCACGGATAGCCGCTTGAAAATCTTTGACGCTGGCGTAGCGGTCACTGGTTTTGGTCGCCATCGCTGTTAAGGCAATGTCCATCAGTTCGCCGTGATGGTTCTCGTGGTTGCGAATGACATTCTTGGCGGCATTGCCGATGCAGTCGTAGGGATTCCTACCGGTATGCGGCGGTTTGCCGACGATAATTTCGAATAGAATCGCGCCGAGCAAATAGATGTCGGTTGCCGGGCCAATCTTCTTGATCGCGGCCTTGGAATCCTCTTCGGTAATCTCGGGCAATTTCAGTTTTTGCATCATCACCGGCGTAAACATGCTGAACGCGGCGATTCCCAATTCGGGAGACATATAGGCCGGCGTGCCACCCACATTGGGTTCGCTTGAAAGTCCCTTCCTTTCCGCTAGTTCCTTGTTAACAACGGCAAGACCCCAGTCCATGACGAGGACTTCCCCATAATCGCCGATCATTGTGTTTTCGGGTTTCAGGTCGCAGTGGCTGACACCACTGTCATGCGCGAACGCGATCGCATCACAAACCCGATTGAGTGCGTCGAGATTCTCGGCGCGGCTCATGGCCTTGACTTTACGGTCCCACGGAATCCCTTTGACCTCTTTCATCGAATAAAAGAGTTCATTGCGGCGCGTCTTCGCGACGTCATAAATCGGCACGATGTTGGGGTGATCCAGTTCTCCCGTGACGACGGCTTCGGCCAGGAAGTTTTTGCGGTCCTTCCTGCGCTTACTCTTTTCCTGCTTGATCATCTTGATCGCCACTTGACGATTCATCGAAGTTTGCCTGGCACGATAGACGACGCCCATGCCGCCTTTTCCAATGGCTTCGAGCAATTCGAACTCGGCACCCTCGGACATCGCGTTGCCGACATCAGCCAATTCGCGCGGCTGGATCAAGAGTCCCGATTC
>CAUZVF010000388.1:0-5951 GCA_963582955.1 Planctomycetota bacterium | reverse complement strand
GCCGCGAAACAACCTGCCATTCGCAGCTCGAACCGGACATTTGAAAATGGCTGTGCCATACTCACCTCTTCTTAAAGATTTCTGCAGCAGAAATTTTCCCACCTTCCCCCGCGGCACCGGTTTCATACTGGTGCCCATTTTTTTGCGCGGTGGATTGAAACGGAGTCCGCAATTAGCTGACAACAACAACTTTTGATGTTGCCGCTGACTTCCGTGCGGTTTCAATCAACTCGATAACGCGCCGGCCTTCCTCGGCGGGAATGGGCACATCACCCTCACTTCGCAGATGCCCGACAAGGGATTCGTAGTAACGATCGATCCCGCCTTGTGGCAACTCAACTGGTGACGAGTAGATCTCGCCATCGTCTTCCAACAAATACTGACGGCCATTACAGAAACCGCCATTCGTTCCGGTCAGCAACCAGCCGGAATTGACGGGAGCCGGGCTGCTCAGATTGACTTCGATGTGTGCCTGCACGCCATTCGTGAAATTGATGATCGCCAGAAAAGCCCGTTCGCTGTCAGGTAAGCCGTCCGCAATTCCGCAAACCCGTGCGTAGACGCTTTCGATTGGCGACTTGACAAGCTGCAGCAATTGGTCGAAGTAATGCGCTCCGAACTCGTACAGGAGTCCTCCACCACGCCGCCAGTCACTTCTCCAGCCGTCCTGCACGGAATTTGCGTGGGCAGAGATCCCAAATTCCCAAATGACGAGCTTGACCGCATGCAGGTGCCCAATCTGTCCGGACTGTAAAGTCTGGGCCGCTGCTGCAAAGTTTTCATCCCAGCGCCGGCTGTGGATGACGCTCAGCGTACGCTTCGCGCCGCGGGCCGCATTGATCATCGAATCAGCCTCGGCCACCGAAAGACACAACGGCTTTTCGACGACGACATGCTTGGCAACACGCAAGGCTTCGATCGCCAGCCTTGCGTGCGATTCGGGAGGCGTGGCGATCAACACGACTTCGATTTCGTCGTCGTCGAGAAAATCATTCCATCGCTCGTGGATTCGGCAACCAAACGAACGAGCGTAATCGGCCTTTTCCAATTGAGAATCGAATGCCGCCACCGTTTGGCAATCTTCGCGCAGGCTGAGCCGTTCGAGGTGAAATGATCCCATACGGCCGAACCCGACGATTCCGATCTGAAGAGGCACGGTGGCGGTCGGCGTTGGCATCGAGGGAAACTCCGAAACGCGACCGTCAAAATGGTGTGATGTTGCCGCTCAGTTGAACACGCAACTTGCCATTGCACCGGCTGCCCGGTGGAATGTTGACGGCGAGAAACAAGATTCCGTCTTGTTTGGGCGTGATCTCTTCGTTCTCACCAATCGCAAACGGCCGTCCAGGTTTGCCCTTGGAATCGAGCATCAAACCCATCAGAGCACCGCAGGCGACATTCTTCGCCATGTCTTTCGCGGGATCCTTGGTGGGAAAACCATCGGGTCCGACCGACAGGTTGGTGATGAATTTGTATTTGCCTTTCGCGCTAATTCGGAACGGTTCTCCCTGAGAAACTCGGCCCAGCGGCGCGCCCCATCCCTTGCTGACGTCGATCTCGACTTCCAACTCGTTGGCAGTCAGAATTTCCTCGTCGAGTTTCTTAATCTGTTCTCTGACGCCGGGGACCTTCGGATTGACTTTCAGAATCGTCTGCAGCAACTTTTTCGAGCTTTCCAGGTCGCCGGCCTTCTCATAATCGTGAGACAATTCGGCCGCGGCACGGATGAACGTTTCCTCTAAATTCTTGGCATCGGCGTCGAGCTTCTTAGTATTCGTCTTCCCAGCCTTTGACGACTTTCCAAGTTTTGACTTGCCGGATTTCGATTTGGACTTGGATTTGGATTTGCCGGACTGCGCCTGAGCCGCGCGTTCCAGGCCCGAGGGAACCACCGTCGCCGCGGCAATACAAATTGCAACAACACACGTACCGATCACAACGAATCTTTGCACGGCTCGCTCCTTTGCTCTGGCATTTCGAAACAAACCCAGTCGGGCCTGATGACTGTATTAGATAGTCTGCCAGATTCGGAAGCAACGCTGTCTCTTGGAACGCCCCTTGCACAAACACGTCTCATCGGGCATCGTTGAATTCGTTGGCACTTGTTGGATAATCGACGGTATTCAACCCTCTGAAACTCAGGAAGGATCAGGAACATGCGTCTCACTCGACGAATCATTGAAACCATTTCCGCCACGGCGGTTGCATTGCTAATTCTGTTTTCAGTTTTCAGTACGACGTCGGCCGACGAGTCGAACAAGAAATCCGGCACGCGGAAGCCTCAACCGACGATCAAGGAATTGGCGCGAATCCGAGGTTTTTCCGAATGGACGACCGGCGTCGCGTTCTCACGCGACGGAAAACTGCTTGCCGCCGGCAGCTATGAAAGCGTCAAACTCTATAACGCAACGACCTTCAAACAACAGGCCGAATTAGACGGAGTGTCGGGTTTCGTGCGTTCGTTGGCATTTTCGCCCGACAGCAAACTGCTCGCGGCGAGTTGTTACCAATCCGTGTTGATTTGGAATACGGAAACCCACAAACAGGTCATGAATCTGAAAGGCCACCGTGGCTACGTGTCTGGCGTGGCGTTTTCGGCTGATGGAAACTGGCTGGCCAGTTCGAGCGAAGACGAGACCGTGCGGCTGTGGAATCTCACCAAAGGCGGCGAACCGGGAGCCGTCATCAAAGGCCACGCGTATCCCGTCATGGCCGTGGCATTTTCTCCGGACGGCAAGTTTCTCGCGACCGCATCGGGCGACGAAACTCGCGTGACCAAACCCGGCGAAGTCCGCCTATGGTCGGTCGAAACGGGTGATGAAGTCCGTGCGTATCCAAAACACAAGAAGGCCGCCACCAGCATCGCGTTCTCACCCGATGGGAAACATTTGGTTTCGACGAGCGTCGACGAAACCGTCAACGTCTACTTAGTCAAATCCGGCGAAGCCATCGGATTCTTCGGCGGCCACAGTCGTCCGACGACCAGTGTGTTGTTCGCTCGTGACGGGCAGACGGTCATCTCGGCGAGCGGAGGCCGGGCCAAAGGCAAGAACGAAGTCAAGCTGTGGGACTTACTGACAGGTGAAGAACGGGCGTCGTTCGAAGGTCACAAAGGCAAAGTCACGTCGATCGCGCTGTCTTCCGATGGAAAGAAGTTGGCCACGGCCAGCTATGACAAAACCGTCGCCATCTGGAATCTGGCCGCTCTGTTCTCCAAGACGCCGACGGAAACAACTGTTGCCGCAAATGACGACATTCAGGAGTCCGAGACAAAAACCGTCAAGAAGCTTGTTCTGAAAGACGGAGATTTGCGAGCCGGCATCATCGGGCTCGACACATCGCATGTGCTTGCTTTTACGAAGATGTTGAACGCTGACAACGCGGACACCGACATCGCCAATTGCCGTGTGGTGGCTGCTTATCCCAAAGGCAGCCCTGACATTGCATCGAGCGTCAGTCGTGTCCCGAAATACACCGCACAGATCAAGGAAATGGGGGTCGAGATTGTCGATTCGATCGAAGATCTGATCGAGAAAGTCGATGTCGTACTATTGGAAACCAATGACGGCCGACCGCATCTGGAACAAATCATTCCCGTGTTAAAGGCCGGCAAGCCGGTCTTCATCGATAAACCCATCGCCGGATCGTTGGCCGACGCCGTAGCAATCTTCGAGGTCGCCAAGAAATACAGAGTGCCGGTCTTTTCATCGTCGTCGTTGCGTTTCGGCAAGAACTCGCAAGCCGTGCGGAGTGGTTCGATCGGAAAAGTCACCGTCTGCGTGACACAGAGTCCCGCAAGTTTGGAAAAGACTCATCCCGATCTGTTCTGGTACGGCATCCACGGAGTTGAATCGTTGTTCACGGTCATGGGTACTGGCTGCCAAACGGTCAAACGCGGTAAAACCAAGGACGGAAAGATCGAAGTCGTCGGAACTTGGAAAGGCGGCCGCACGGGAACGTTTCGCGAAGGCAAAGGATACAGCGGCACGGCGAAGGGCGAAAAAGGCGAGACCGCGGTTGGTTCCTATGACGGTTACCGCCCTTTGCTGGTCGAGATCGTCAAGTTCTTCCGCACGGGCAAAGTCCCCGTCAGCGAAGCCGAAACGCTCGAAATTTACGCCTTCATGGAAGCCGCCGACGAAAGCAAACGTCGCAATGGTGAGGCCGTTGAACTTGACGCCGTACTCGCCAAGGCGAAACAAGCAGCGGCAAGGAAGATTGCCAACATGAAGTGATCTGAACCCGCCGATTGTAAAAGCGTAGCGGCTTAGAGCTTCGCCGGTTCGGATTGCTCAATGTACTTCACAGTTTGAGGCGGAATATATGCCAGCCGCCCATCTTCCAATTCGAGGATTAACCAAGCAAGAAACCATGAATCCGTTGGAAAATCCGCTTTTGATATCGACGAAGCGCCGCGGGCACTCTGTTTCGCAATTTGCTCGCGTGATTTTGTGAATCCGACGATTCGACAGTTTCGATAGACTTTGATGTTCGGCTTCGCTGAGTCAGTCGTCTTGTAGGAGTCACCGAAACACATGAGGCCAGCATAGGTTCCTGACGAGAGGCTGAGATCGCAATACAAATCGAATCTGCCTTGAGTTTCCGATGGTCTAGTCAAATTGTCATCCGCGAGACTCGTGATGTCGTCTGATTCGAATGACGCATGGCGAATGCCGACTCCGAGATCGCCAGAAAGATTGACCAATGGATTCATCGAGCTGAGTGTGCCGTCGAAAGTTGCACAGCCCGAGATAAGCATGAGGCTGGAAATTAGCGACACCCAAATTACGAAAGCTGACTCTTTCATTGTCCGGTCCTTCGTACGGATCGTGAATTTGGCGAGTTCATATACAACGACCGGCGAGACTGGTCAAGGTGAAACAAGCAGCGGCAAAAGAAGATCGCTGACATGAAGTAAACAGCTATTTGCTTCCGATGAAATTGTTGTAGTCTTCGTGGCTTCCAATCCAATACCAGACATTAAACGTTATTGTTGACCACGTAAATCGCGCGATAGCGTCGAGAGATCGAGACCGCAAAACTTCCTTTTTTGTGCCGACCCTGATTCGTATCCTTTAGCGGATGGATGCCCAAAATCGGGTTGTGCGGGTTGCCGCGAAACAATCCGAAATTCTTCGTAGCAAGCACTCGTATGCGTTCCGGGAGCCGTTCAAGCATTTCTTTGAATGCCCAGGTTCTAACGTTGTCGATACCTATATCCCCAACGATTCGCACTCGCCCCGTTCGTGCTCGTCGATCGCCTTGTCTCGCGCTGTGACAAGGTCCTCACCGGAAAAGAACTCTTCGTCGGGCGTTAGAATGCCATAAACTTCACGATAGGCAGATCGAAACGCCTCTGCATGCGTCACGACGAAGTCCTTGTCTTCGAACCGCTTGAGTTCTGCCAGCAGCGAGTTACACGGTCTGAGCCACCATTCGTACAATTGGACGATGTCGTTTTGCGACTCGTCGCTGTGATCGAGTTCTTCAGTCGCTACTTTAAGTTGCCACGTTTCGTCAATGAAATTGATGGTCTCGAAGAGTGAAATACCAAAACGGAGAAGCAACTCAAAATCCAGGCGATTGATTTCTAGATCGTCGCCGGTTTCCCAATGTTCGACCTCCTCTTGGTAACTCCTCATTCTGCGATTGACGCTTGGGAATTTTTCGACACTCGCCATGCGGAACCTCCTAGCTGGGAACTATACTCGACCGGGCAAAGAGTGACGCTAGTCCATACCTCTTAATGCCGCGTGGTACGAATTGTGCCAAATCTAACCGTGCGCGGTATATAATTCACGCGGTTGAAAATGTCACATTGTGTTGTTTAACGGCAAGCGGGCACCGACCGCAGGTTGGTGCCCGCTTGCCGTTAAACGAGTCATTCCTACCCGCGCGCGGTATAATCATCCTAATCTGCCAGCATGTCTAGAATCATAGTTGCAATTCTC
>CAUZVF010000387.1:0-5954 GCA_963582955.1 Planctomycetota bacterium | reverse complement strand
CCGCAAACTTTCGGAAGCAGAGAAGTAGGGGATTTGCGATTTTAGATTTTGGATTTGCGATTTCGGTGTGAGGCACACACATGCGGGAAGGATCAAAAATCAAAAATCAAAAATCAAAACTTGTCCTCGTTTCGCTATTTGTACTTCTGAGCGAAACAGCAGCCCCCGCATCAGAAACTTGGCATCTCGCCGACTGGTCGGCGCGGGCCGTGGTTGAGATTTCTCAGCCGGTGGCGGATGGCAGCGTCGATACCGCCGCGGTCAAAGTTTATTGCCAAGGACGCAGCAAGGCGGATGGGAGCGACTATCGGGTACTCGACAGGGCTGGCAACCCGGCTCCGTTTCAAATCACTTTTCACAATGCCGCTCATTACTCGTTGATCGCCTTCCGTGCTTCGAAACCCGCTGCGCGCGAACGGTTTTATATCTACTTTGGCAACCCAAAGGCGGCACGGGCTGCGGAACAAGTCGTGGATAACGCTCGTCTTGGCAGCGGGCCTCCCAAAGCCGGCTGGATTCCGCGTGCGGGGCTCGTTCTTCAGACGCTTCAACGTCCGGAAGCCGACAACCCAGACACGGTCGAGGCATTGGAAAAGCTGATTGCCGGCAGCCAGCAGAAGTACGGAGCTCGGTATCAATCGCGCGTCTCCGACGGTCACAATTCGTTTGGTCCGTCCGACTATTACATTAGCGTGTATCGCGGTTGGATTAACATCCCCAAAGGCGGCACGTACAAATTCTGCACGGCGTCGAACGAAGCGTCTTTTTCGTTCCTTGATGGAAAGAAGCTGGTGCATTGGCCTGGACGCCACACGTCGGAACGCGGTATGCGCGGAGAAAAGAACGAGACGATTGAACTGACGGCCGGCCGGCACTATTTGGAATACTACCACGAAGAAACAACACTGAAACAAGTGGCGTTTTTAGGATGGAGTCCGCCGGGATCGGAAACAGGGCACTTCGCGCCAATCCCCGCATCCGTTTTCACCGTGCCGCACAAAGCAACGGTCGCCGCTTACGAAAGCCCAAATGGGCCACTGCTGCATTTCGAACCCGACATTTTGGATTCCATCTGGCCCGATGATCGTCACGAGGGCCAATACACGCGCGTGCAATTTCGCGTTGGCGAACCAAACGCTCTGCCCAGTGGAACCACGTATCGATGGGATTTTGGCGACGGGCGTTCGGTCACGGGTGACACCGCCGAACACGTTTATCTCAGCCTGGGACGATACGACGTCTCGCTAACAGCCAAAGGTCCCGCCGGCGAATCGACGGCGAAATGGCCGCTGGAAATCTACGAGATTCAACATGTCACCGACGAGATCAAACAAGGGCGTCCGTCCGACTATGCGAAAATCGCGTCGCAATATGACACCGGCAAACTGGACGCGGCGAACTTGAAAGAATTGGCGCATTTGCTGGCCGAAGCCGACATGCTCAAAGACGCAATTCGTGCCGGGAAGATTTTCGTTCAACGCTTCGGCGGCTCACACCCAAAGCAACTGCATCGCATCCGCCGTCTGATCGCGCTGAGTGCATTGGAAACCGGTGACGGGGGCGTCGACGAAGCGATCGCGAATTTCCAGGCTTCAATCACCGATGATACTCCGGCGACCGAAAAGATCGATTCGATCGCTCAGTTGATTCGCCTGCTGGGCATCGATCGCAAGCAGCCGGAAAACACCGAGAAGCTATTGAAACAGGTTGAACAGACGGCGAAGAATTCGGTTGTCGACGACGACGTGAAGGCGGCCTACCGTCGAGCGGTCAACGCGGCCGGCGACGTCCAACTGTGGCACGGCCGCCGCGCGGAAGCTTACGCATACTACAAACGAGTCGAGGCGTTGCGAGGCCGCTACATTCCTTCACAGGTCCGGGCCGCTCGCGTCGGCGCGTATCCGAATGCGATTCGTGAATACTTGGCGATCGGCAATTACGGAGCGGCATTGCAAGTCGTCGATCGGTGGGAAGACGTGTTTGCGACCGAAAAGGTCAAAGGCCAAACGTTTTACTGGCGTGGAACAATTCTGACACAGCGAAAGCAGTACAAAGATGCCGCTCGCTATTTGGCTCGCGCGATCGCATTGGCGGTCGGCGCGGGGTTCGAAACCGAGGCACGTTGGCGATTGGCTCAATCGCTCGAAAGCCTCGGTCGCAAGAAGGAAGCGATGGTGGAATTGGCTCGCTTGGTCGCGACGGGGCTGGACGACAATTACACGCGGATGGCGCGAGAGAAATTGAAACAAGAGAAACGGTAGCAGAGTCGCCTTTCGCTCCGCGAAAGCAGCGCATCTTTCGCGGAGCGAAAGGCGACAATGGAAGATTGGGGACGTGATCGAGGAATTGGGAATGATCAGTCGGTGGTTTGTGATTTGTGTATCGCTGTGGCTCTTGCCCGCGGTTATTGCGTCAGCGGTGGAGATTCCCCCCGCGCAACATCCGTGGGGCCGATTCAAGCCAAACAGTTGGCAGCGCGTGCGTGTCACGACCGAGGCATTCGGTTCCGAGAATTTGAAGACGGTCACAACAAAAGTTATCACGACACGATTGGTCAAAGTCGAATCCGACGGATATGTCGTGTCACGCGAGGTGAAGACTGGCGATCGGGTTACGAAACGCTCGACTGTCAAACACGCTTGGGACGGATCGACGCCCAACGATTCAACTCGTGAGAAATACAGCCTGGGCGAAGTTCCAGTCGAGGGCAAAACGTACGCCTGTCAAACACAATTATTGACAACCGAAGCCGACGGGATCACGACGGTGACCAAGTCGTGGTACTGCCCTGACCATTCCCCGTATTTCTTGAAGCGGCTAACGCGGGTGACTGGTCAACGTCGACAGACGACTATCACGACCGTGATCCGCCGGGCGGTGACAAAATCGGTATTGAATCGCGAATTTGATTGTTGGGAAAGTGAGACGAAAGATTCCACTCCGAACACGACGACCACAACCACAACATACGGCTCATCGAAAGTACCTGGTGGATTGGTCTTGTCCGAATCGGAAGTCAATGACAAACAACAAGGCCAATTGCGCAAGGTGCGTGTCGAATTAATCGCATTCGAAGTGGCTCGTTGACCTTCGGAAATTGGCGAGCCGGGGGCGTAAGCCGCCGGTTGTCCGACGAATCAGGGGACTCGCGTCCTTCGCTCGCCTGTTTTGAAACTGGTCCTAGTTTTTCGCGGGAAAGAGGTAACAGCAATGTCAAATCGGATCAGTCGAATCGCATGGGTACCGATATTTGTACTGGCTTCGATCGTGGCTGTCGCTGCGGCGTTTGCTCAACAGAACGACGCGAAGTCTCCCGCGGAAAAACCGGCCGCAGAGACAACCGACAAGAAGACCGACAACTTGTTTCCGAATGGCGACTTTGAGGAAGGAAAGCTGGCTGTGGCGCCAGATTCGCCGGAACCAGTCACGCCAGCGCACTGGCAGACAATCGACGGCCTCTCGACATTTTGGGTCAAGGAGAAGGACGCTAAGCGCGGCAAAGTTCTGAAGTTCGATACCGACATATCGCAATCACAGGCGTACGATTGGTGGGTCAAGATTGGCGACGGGGTATCTCCCAAGTGTGCCCCAAAAAAGATCCCGACAACGCCACCCAAATACGACACATTGGCGGGATTGGACGGAGTGTGGTATTGGAGCGATGCGATTCCGATCGAGAAGAACAAACAATATTGGCTGACGCTCGATGCCAAAGGCGCTGGGATGTTGGTCTGGCTGGTCGGCTATCCAGAGAAACCCGACACGTCGTTCGCCGCCGATGCCGGTGCCGTGAAGCAGTATTTTGCGAAGGTCAAGGGAACGGCTCCGCCTAACGAAAGAAACCGTAAGGCCTTCATTCGCAAGAATGTCTGGAAAGGCCAACTGAAGATCGGCGCATCGAAGGAATGGAAGACCTTTTCGAGACGAAACAAACCATTTCATCCCACGAAATACACTCCGACGGTGAAGTACGTCCGAGTCTTACTGTACCCATTCTGGCCGCCGGGCGAGTATTTCGTCGACAACGTCAAACTCGTCGAATTTGACGAGACGATTCACGGCAATTGATACGCATGTGAAATGTACAAACTCGGACTGATATCAATCCGAGACTTCGTAGTTGCTCAGTTCGGCGTCGAGAACCCGCGCGGAACTTTCCTAAACGTCGTGACATACCGCATGGCTGTGAGTTGTGTGTGTTGGCGTAAGTCAACAGAACCATGTGGTCAGAATCATGATTCGCTCGACGATCCTTCGAATAATTGACGGATCGGACGGCCATCGGCCAGGCGGTAAGGACGGCCGGTTTGGTCGTGGATTTCGGTGGCTGGATCGATGCCGAAGCGCCAGAAGATTGTCGCGGCGAGGTCGGCCGGAGTGACCGGATCGTCGGCAGGATAGGCGGCGATTCGATCACTCGCACCGTGAACGTAGCCGCCGCGGATGCCGCCGCCGGCTAGAAAAACGGAATAGCAATCGGGCCAGTGATCTCGGCCCGCGTTACCGTTGATCTTTGGCGTGCGGCCAAATTCTCCAACAGCGATGACCAAAGTGCTGTCCAGCAGTCCGCGAGATTCAAGGTCTTCGATCAAGGCCGACATGCTTTGATCGAACGGAGGCAGCAAGTAATGGCGATGCTCGGCGAAGTTGTTTCGGTGCGAATCCCAATTCTGTCCTTGCGTCTTGTAATCGTTGATTGTGACAAACGGAACTCCGGCTTCGACCAGTCGCCGGGCCAGCAGCAGATTCTGACCTCGGATTTGGCGTCCAAAGCCCAAGCCGCTATGGCTGGTTCCTTTGTAAGCGACTTTGGTGTCAAAGTAACCATACCGCTCACGGGTGCGGTCATTCTCCTCCGACAGATCCACAGCACGTCGAATCCCGTCGGATGCCAGCAATTCGTAGGCGCGATCATAAAAACTGCGAAGTTGCGGCGCTGACACATCCTCGATCTGAAGTTGATCGAGTCTGTCGAGCAAATCGCGGCGTCTGTAGACTCGCGGCATCTTCAGGCCACTGTTCAGTGCTAGCATCTCGGCGCGATACTTCTGGTTCGGCGGGTCGCCTTCAATCAGCAACGGGTCGTAATTGAGTCCGAGAAACCCGGCACCTTGGCACGGGACGTTAACAACATTGTGATAGATAAACGGTAACAGGACATTGGGAACATCGAGTCCTCGTTCGCGCCACAGATAAGCCAGTGTGCTGCCATAGCTGGGAAAGAATTGAGGCAGCGGAGCGAACAGCTCGCGGTCGCCTCCGGCCAACGGTCGCCCCGTCAGCGTCTCGATTCCAGCAGCATCATGCAAGCGGTTCGCGTGGTGCAGACTGCGGACCAGCGCGACCTTGTCCATCAACCCAGCTAGTCGCGGCAGATGCTCGGCAATTTGCAATCCGGATACAGGCGTGCTGATTGGCTGAAACTCGCCGCGAATCTCCGCCGGCGCTTCGGGCTTCATGTCGAACGTGTCGAGTTGGCTAGGTCCGCCGTACAGATAGAGCAGAATACAAGCCCGCAGTTTCTGCCTGGGCGAATCCGTGGACTCATCGACGGCCGCCCGTGCTCGCAACAAGGTCGCCAAGTTCAGACCAAGCGCACCGATACCGGTGATTCCCAGCCATCGGCGACGATTCAAGAATGCCGCTGCGTCCACGTCATTCCTCTTCAATTCGGTACTCGTACGATTGTAATACGACAGCGCCAAGTAGGTCCCGTGAGCCGAACGAGACTTTGAAATACGTCATTGAGAGGTGGTACTGGAGCCCCACTTGGCTCGCGGAACCTACTTTCACACGACTCTGCGCTGTAACTTCGTGCCGAACGAATTCAGTTTCATGCAAGGCGACATCATATCCGATGCCTCGACCGGCAACCACTTCTCTCGATCAACAGCGAAGATCTGTGTTCCCGACTCGAACGAAACTTCTCGACCGGCGTGGACAGAAAATGGAGG